>JAEUUQ010000230.1 GCA_016787505.1 Saprospiraceae bacterium
GGCGTTGTAATTGCCGTTCAGCCGGTCGGTCACATCGGCGCCGGCGGCGTCTACGATGCGCACCACGGGGTTATTCCAGGCGGGTTCGCGGTAGCGTTTGAGCACCTTGGCGTCTTCGCCGCCTTCGTTGTTGTAAATGCACAGCGGCACAAACAAGCTTTCTATGGCCTCCACAATCAGCGGGTGACTGAGCGGCCCATTGCCGTAGTTGCGGCAGGTGGCGCACCCCGGCACTTCCTGGAACAGGATCAATACGCATTTGCCTTCCGCCGCCGCCCGGTCGAGGGCCAGCTCATAATCGCGCAACCACTGTACTTTGCCCAGTTCCACGGGCTGCTGGGCCTGAGAAATTAAGGATATCATACTCAAACAGAAAAGGAAAAAAAGTTTGTTCATATCCATAAAAATTGAAGGGCTAAGTTACACAGATTGGCGTCCGGCCAATACAGGAAATATGGCATAGTCGCAAAAGTCGTACAGTCTAATATCGTCAACTTAATAAATTATTTGACCGCAGATTTACACCGAGTTACGCCGAGGTTTCGCAGAGTCCTTGTACCTCTGCGAAACCTCGGCGTAACTCTGCGTAACTCGGCGGTTAAAAAATACCGCTTGAATTTTCCAAAAGTTGACGACATTAGTCTCAAAGTCTTACAGTCGCAAAGTCGCAAAGTCTTACAGTCGTAAAGTCGCCAAGTCTCCCCCTCCCCTCAATGCCCCCAATTCCGCTCCCCGGCCGGCACCTCCACCGGCAGCCAATTCTGCTTAGGCGGCAGCGGACAAGTCGCAAAAGTCGTAAACGCACAGGGCGGATTATACGCTTTGTTGAAATCAAGCGTAGTAAAGCCGTCGGGGCCGGGGCGGGCAGCGTACACAAAGCGACCGGCGCCATAAGTCTCCACACCGCTGGTCTCGTCGGCGAAAATGATAAACAACTCGTCGCCTTCTTCGAGGGCATCAAGTCGGTAGGTGGCGCCGTGAAGGGTAAAAACCAAGGTACCCGGACAATCCATCATCAGGGTTTGTCCCAGCACATTGGCAATCGGAATTTTTTTGTCTACCGCGGGCTCCAGGTAAGCCCTGACGCGCCAGGCGGAATCAACCGGGTAGTTGTCGATGCCGGTGAAGGACTGCACAGCGGCATGTTCCAGATCCCGCAGCCGGATGCCGTATTTGTCCTCGCGCTTGATCACAAACCAGCGCAGCGGGCCGCTCTGCATGGCCACCGGTTGTTCGGAAGGGTATACGCGAAGCGGCTCGGTGATGGGGTTGCCATTGGCCGTTACCTCAGCGCCGGGTAAGATGTCCAGCCATACTTCGCCGTTTTTCAGCGTGAAATGGCCGAGTTGGGCAGCGCATTTGCCTTCGGGGTAGACGATTTTGTTCGACTTGCCCGCGCCGAAGCTATTTTCGCCTTCCTCCAGCCAGAACAACCCGGCCAGATTCAGCCAGCCGTTTTCCGACTTCAGGCTTGCTATCCGTTCCTGCCGCCAGTCCAGGATGGATTGCTCGTAGGCAGTCGATTGGGCAAAGCCATTATGCAAAATAAGTAGCAAAAAACCAGAAATGAGGGGCACGCATTTATTGCGAAAAGCTATTACCATATCATGACTTTTGAGTATTCTGTTCAACATTATATTTTCATTTACGGAAAAAAATGAAAATATAGCAATTTCTTATTTTCGAAAAACCACTTAAGTGAAAATAAGAGCCATGCTTATAATCAGATTCCCCAAAATCATGCTTTCTTTGATTACACAAAGCCATCCATGTTGACCATGTTCAAAACCATCACCCTCACTATCGCGCTGCTCGGCAGCCTGCACGCCCTGGCGCAAACCGCCGCCCAACCCGCTACCATTGCCGCCAAAACCGCCGGCATGCAAGCCTTTGCCGGCTATTTTCCTTTTTATTGGGATGAAAGAGAAGGCAAAATCTGGCTGGAAATAAACCGCTGGGATACCGAATTTCTCTACGTCAATTCGCTTACCCACGGCGTGGGCTCCAATGATATCGGTCTCGACCGCAACCAGTTGGGCGACAGCCGCGTGGTCAAATTCGTGCGCAGTGGCCCCAAGGTGATGCTCGTACAAGTCAACTACGATTTCCGGGCCGTGAGCGACAACCCCGAAGAACGCCGCTCGGTACAGGAAGCCTTCGCCCAGTCGGCACTGTGGGGCTTCAAAGCCGAAATCAACGAAGGCGGCCGCGTGCTCATCGATTTTACCCCTTTCCTGCTGCGCGACGCCCACGGCGTCATCGACCGCCTGCGCGAATCCAATCAGGGAACCTACCGCGTCGACGACTCCCGCTGCGCAGTCTGGCTCGACCGCACCCGCAATTTTCCCAAAAACAGCGAATGGGAGGCTATGATCACGTTTGCCGGCGAGCCCCGCGGTGAGTTCATCCGCTCGGTGACGCCTACGCCGGCCTCGCTCACCGTGCACATGCACCACTCTTTTGTGGAATTGCCCGATAAGGGCTACAAACCCCGCCTCTACGACCCTCGCTGCGGCTATTTTACGGTCAATTACCGCGACTATGCCACACCCATCAGCGAACCCCTGGTGAAACGCTTTATCTGCCGCCACCGACTGGAGAAAAAAGACCCCGCTGCCAAAATCAGCGATCCGGTAGAGCCTATCGTATACTACCTCGACCCCGGAGCGCCCGAACCCGTCCGCTCAGCCCTCATCGAGGGCGCCTCGTGGTGGAACCAGGCTTTCGAAGCCGCCGGCTACCGCAATGCCTTCCGCGTGGAAGTACTGCCCCCCGGCGCCGACCCCATGGATGTGCGCTATAACATTATCAACTGGGTGCACCGCTCTACCCGCGGCTGGTCGTACGGCAGCACTGTGACCGACCCCCGCACGGGTGAGATCATCAAAGGACACGTATTGCTGGGCTCACTGCGCGTGCGCCAGGATTTTCTCATCGCCCAGGGGCTTGTCGATGCCTACGCCGCCGGCAACAAACCCGACCCGCGACTCGAAGAGATGGCCCTGGCCCGCCTGCGTCAGCTCTCTGCCCACGAGGTAGGCCATACTATCGGGCTGCAACACAACTTCGCCGCCAGCGTCAACAACCGCGCTTCGGTGATGGATTACCCACACCCCTTTGTGACGATGAACGCTAAAGGCGAAGCCGACTACACCCAAGCCTATGCCACCGGTATGGGCGAGTGGGATAAAAGAGCCGTGATCTACGGCTATCAGGATTTCCCGAAAGGAGTAGACGAAAATAAAGCCCTGCAAACTATTCTGGAGGAAAACACCAGCCTCGGCCTGCTCTACCTCACCGACCAGGATGCCCGCCCCTTGTCGGCCGCGCATCCCCAGGCGCACCTGTGGGACAACGGCGCCTCGGCCGTCGAGGAGTTGAAGCGCCTCATCCAGGTGCGGAGCAAAGCCCTGGCTTCTTTCGACGAGAAAAATATCCCCGAAGGCGCGCCGATGGCCACCCTCGAAAACGTGCTCGTGCCCCTCTACCTCATGCACCGCTACCAGGTAGACGCCGTTTCCAAGATGATCGGCGGCGTGACCTTTACCTATGCCGTGCGCGGCGACGAACAGACAACCAACGCCCCCCTCGACCCCAAAGCACAGTCGGCAGCCCTCGATGCCCTGCTTGCCACTGTAAAACCCGATTTCCTGGCGCTGCCCGAGCGCATCATCCAACTCATCCCGCCACAGCCGCCGGGTTATGAGCGCGACCGCGAGTTGTTTAGGTCCTTTACCTATAATACCTTCGACCCCCTGGCTGCCGCCGAGAGCGCCGCCTACTATACGCTGAATGCTATGCTGTTACCTCAGCGACTTGCCCGACTGCTGGAGCAGCACGCCCGGGCTACCACCCATTTATCGATACCTCAATACCTCGACGAAATCGGCAAGTCAGTCGATTCTAAAAAGTACCAGACGGCGGGTTATTCGCCCAAAGAACAGGAGATTGCGCGAAGTGTAGAAAAGCTGTTTTTGCACCAACTGCTAAGCCTCGCCGCCGACGCCGGCGCCAACCGGCAGGTGGTAGCTTCCGCCCTGCAAAAGGTATACAACTGGCAGGAACAATTGAAAAAGGACATGCCGGAGCCCAGCGATGCTGAACAGTCCGCCCATTACCGATATTTGCTCACACAGATTGAGCAGTTTCGACTCAATCCCAAAGAGTACGTAGCTCCGGCTGCGCCTATGCTG
>JAEUUQ010000285.1 GCA_016787505.1 Saprospiraceae bacterium
GGCGATAATTCGTTTTCGCACTACCCTGCGCGACCCGCGCGACATCGTGTTTATGTTTGCCGCCCTCGGCACCGGCATAGCCTGCGGCGTGTCAGGGTTTTATATCGCGGTAATCGGCGCTTTCGGGTTTTGCCTCGTGACCGTTATCCTGCGATTTTCGCCTTTTAATGTGGGCAATAATGTGATCTGGGAGCTCCGGGTGCGGCTCCCCGAAGACCCCGATGCCGTGGCCGCCGTTGAACAATTACTGAAAATCTACTGCCGCTACTGGAGCCAGCAGTCGATAAGGGTGGTCACCGAAGCTACCCAGGAAAAACAGTGGGAGTACGACTATGTGCTGATTATGCGCCGCGAGCAAGACAGGCCCGCCCTTCTCAAAGACATGGAAGCCACACCGGCTATACCGCGCCGGTTTAGCAAACAGGTAGATATGAATCCCTTTATGTAATGGCCGTAACCGAGTATTTTGCCATGAAATTCAATATCCTCTATTTGTTTTTGTTGATCGCGCTGCTCGGCATCTTCTGGATCAAAGAGAACTTCGAACACCAGAATGTGAACGTCTTTTTCGGCACGGCAGAAACCGATGAGCGGGAGCTTAGCGTGGATTACGATGTGCAAGTCACCGCGCTTTTTGTAGCCGTTGGCGACAAGGTAAAAGCCGGCGATACCCTGATGCTGCTTGCCCAACCGGAACTGGACAAAGACATCGAAGAAAAACAGTTTGCCATCGAGCAACTGCAATCTCAACGCAATGAAAATATAGTTGCCCTTCGCAACGATATAGGCCTGTTGCAATCGCAATACGAGTCGAAAAAAAGCGAACTGGAGTCGGAAATTAACGTGCTACGCACCGAAGCGGCCGTGCAAGCCCAGCTCCGGCAGGCGATAGGCCGCCAGCAAAATGAAGCTATCAAGGAAAACCAGTCGTATAACCAGGTACAACTACAAGAAATCGCCGTGCTCGAAGAATCCATCCGCCAACTGCAAGACCCGCTGAAAAAGCAAATCCAGCAGTCAAAACAAAAGCAAACCGGCGAAGATGCGGCTATTGCGATGCAAATTAACCAGCTCAACTACGAAATCAACAACCTCCGCAACGAAAAACGCATCCTGGTGCTGTTGGCGCCTATCGACGGGTTTGTGTCCGACTTGCCGGTCAACTTGGGCGAGATGGTGCAAAGTTTTACCACGCTAACCAAATTGCATTCTACTTCACCCGCCAAGATAAGGGGCTTTATTCACGAGTCGGTAGACCTCGCCTTTAAGCTCGGCGATACGGTCTCGCTGAACTCATCTGTGCGCGAATTACCCGCCGTAAAAGGCACGCTGGTGAGTAGCAGTCCCCAACTCGTAGAACTACCTACCCGGCTGCGCAAATTCCCGGAAGTGCGAGCCTGGGGCCGCGAAATTTATATACAATTGCCCCCCGATACGCCCTTTTATATCGGCGAAAAGGTGATGATTACCATGACAAACGAGCTCAGCAAATGACGATCAAGACGATATTGCTGGCATGCGGCCTTATGGCCTGGAACGGGTCGATGCAGCCATCCGACCCCGTGGTAGTGGGCGCTGCTACCGTACTGGCAACTGCTTTGCAAGATCAACGCCTGCTGTTGAAGCAAAGCGAAACCGTTTTTTTACAAAATAATCCGCTCTACCTGCCCTGGCTCGACGAACTCGAATTCCGCTACGGCCCCGACGATCTATACCTCAACGAACAACGCGCCGCTATCCGATTTTCTGCTAATGGCTTTCGCCAAATTAAACGACAGAAAGCTATTCACAATCTCGAAGTAGACATCACTAAGGCCGAACGCAGGGCGCTCCTCCAGGAATCTCTGGTGGAACGCTATACCACGCTGTGCGATTTGTATTTTTTGCCGCAACTCATCGCTGCGCACGAACACCTCGCGCAAATGTACGACACCACCCGCCAGGCATACAGCTATCTGCTGGCCGCAGGCGCCAAAGTAGACGTGGTAGACATCATCGACGCCGAAGAAGACGGCTACGATACCCACGATAAACTGATGGAATTGCGCGGCGAAAAAGCGGAGGCGCTCCAAAAGTTGAAGCGCTGGATGAATGCATCGGGAGATGTCGACCTGCAGTTTGACGCTTTTATCGGCCCCGAACAGATGGCCCAGGTAGCCGCTTCACTTTTGGCCGGCACGCAATCCGTTTCGCCGGAACTAGCTATCAAAACGCTCGACGTACAACTGGAACAGGCCCAATGGCGCCTGGAAAAAGCCAGGCAATTCGATATTTTTAATTTTTTTCAAATAGACTACCAAAGGCCGGTAGAACCTTTCCAATTACAGCGGGATTTTTCCGCCCGCATCGGCCTCAATGTGCCCATCCCCGGCAGCAGGCGCGTCAATCAACGCGAGCAGGCACTGGCCGTTCACCAGGCCGAAAACGACCTCCAATGGACGGCCATAGCTCAACGCCAACTACTGGAACAGCAAGCCCTCAAACTCAATAACCTCATCGAACAACAACGCAGCCTGCTGGCCGATAACCAAAAAAGCCCAGTACAACGCCTACTGGACAGCCCCGTCGCCCTCACCAACCTCGAAGCTGTCGACATCCTGCGCCTCCGGCTTATTAAGCAAAAACAAGTGATCAATCAGATCGAAATAGCCTACGAAGTGGCGCAATGTTATGTGGAGCTCCTCTATGTCAGCGGCGCAGCCGGCGCCGAGCCGCTCCGCAATTATCTGTCGCCTTCCCTGGCCCCCCTGTAGGTGCGACTGTACGACTGTACGACTTTGCGACTGTACGACTTTGCGACTGTACGACTTTGCGAATAAATAATTAATCTGCAATCCCCCCCTCTTTCACATCAGCACATCAGCACATCAGCACATCAGCACATCAGCACATCAGCAATATCTCTCAGCCCATCCGGGTTTTCTTCTATCAGGCTACCCACCACAATCATATCGGCGCCGGCTTGCAGAGCGTTTTGTGCCTGCCGGGGTGTGCGGATGCCGCCGCCCACGATAAGCGGAATATCGACAGCCTGGCGCACGGCGGCGATTAGCGAGGGAGGGACCGGCTGCGGGGCGCCGCTGCCGGCTTCGAGGTACAAAAGTTTCAAGCCCAGCATTTCGCCGGCCATAGCCGTACACACGGCGATATCTTTTTTATTGGAAGGTATGGGCGTGGTATTGCTCATATAAGCCACAGAAGTCAAGGCGCCGCCGTCGATGAGCATATAGCCGGTGGGTAGAATTTCAAGTTTGCTCTGCTTGAGCCAGGGCGCCGCCACCACATGTTTTCCGATGAGAAACTCGGCATTGCGGCCCGAGATTAGCGAAAGCAACAGGATGCCGTCGGCATCAGGATGCAGTTGTAGCACATTACCTGGAAAAAGCACCACGGGAATATCGCAGTGATCCTTGATTGTCCGGATGCACTGTCCGAAGTGGTCGTTCACCAACAGACTGCCGCCCACAAGGAAGTAGTGAACCCCGGTTTGCGTGGCTAATGCTGCCAGTGCGGGCAATTTACCGGGGTCGGTTTTATCGGGATCGATCAAAACGGCAAGTTTTTTGCCCCCGCCGGCCCTGGCTTCCAGTAAAGAAGTATATATCATGGGCGCCGGTGGGTTATTGGGTAAAAAACTTGCGCTGTTTATCCTGTTCAAATTTTTCGGCATTAAATACCTGCGAGTTGCCCTTGGGGATCGACAGCGACTGCCACTGCGCGCCACTCAAGTGCTTTGCAAGAAACACGATTTGTCCTACGTGGTAGCTGTAATGCGCTATCTGCCGCTGTATGGCTTCCATCACCGTATGGCCTTCGTTGCGAATATATACGATGCGCTCGATATCGGCGGCGGTAAGCGGATCTACGGCGTCGAAGAGGCATTGCCAGCCTTTTTCCCAGGCTTCCAGCAGCGCCTCCCTGTCGGCATAGCTGCCTTCAAACTCCTGGTCGCGTTGCCGCCAGGTTTTTTCGCCGTCGGAAGTAAGGAAGTCGGTCCACCGCGATAGCATATTGCCGCTCATATGTTTGACAATCAGCGCTATGCTATTCGATTCAGGGTCGGGCTGGTGCATGAGTGCTTCGTCGTCAACCTGTGCCATTGCTTTGTCGCCCAGGCCTTTATAATAGCGAAACAGACGCCGGGAGCTTTCCAGGAAATTATCGGCCAAGGTAGTGCTCATAGCAGTAATTTTGGGT
>JAEUUQ010000329.1 GCA_016787505.1 Saprospiraceae bacterium
ATGCGGTCTGTTCTCTGTTCTCTGTTCTCTGTTCTCTGTTCTCTGTTCTCTGTTCTCTGTTCTCTGTTCTCTGTTCTCTGTTCTCTGTTCTCTGTTCTCTGTTCTCTGTTCTCTGTTCTCTGTTCTCTGTTCTCTGTTAAGTTTAACTGGCAAAGTTAAGGAACGGATAACAGAGAACGGACAACGGACAACGGTTTATTTCCCCAGCACCACCTCATCAACGGCGGCGCCGGCGGGTACCATGGGGAATACGTTGTCTTCTTTTTCTACCCGTACATGGAGCAGGTAGGGGCCTTCGTGGGCCAGCAGGTCGGCGACGGCCTGGTGCACATCCTCGGGGTGTTCGATAGTGCGGCCGGGCACGCCGAAGCCTTCGGCGATCTTTACAAAATCGGGATTGGTGAGCTCTACCGAAGAGTAGCGGCGTTCGAAGAATAGCTGCTGCCATTGGCGCACCATGCCGAGGTAGTTGTTGTCGAGGATGACGATTTTGACGCCTACGTTCCACTGGGAGAGCATGCCCAGTTCCTGGAGGGTCATCTGGAAGCCGCCGTCGCCGATGAAGGCCACTACCTGGCGATGCGGTTGGGCCAGCTTGGCGCCGAAGGCGGCGGGTAGGCCGTAGCCCATGGTGCCGGCGCCGCCGGAAGAAACCCACTGGTTGGTGTCGCGAAAGCAGTAGTAACGCGCGGCTACCATCTGGTGCTGGCCTACGTCGGTGGCTACTACTGCCATGCCGTGGGACTGGTCGGAGACTTCTTTCACTACCATGCCCATGCGGATTTTGCCGTCTTCGCTGGCTTGTTGGTCGTGTTTTATGACTTTTTCGTATTCAATGCGGTAACATTCCCGAAAGGAATCCACCCACTCGGGGTAGGTTTTGGCGTCTACAAGGGGAAGCAATTGCTCCAGCGCGAGCCGGGCGTCGGCCAGGATGGGCACGTGGGCTTTTACGTTTTTGCTGATTTCGGAGGGGTCTATTTCAATATGGATCACCTGGGCTTGCTTGGCGTATTTGCTGAGATTGCCGGTCACCCGGTCGTCGAAGCGCATGCCGATGGCCAGCAGCACGTCGCATTCGTTTTGCTTGAGGTTGGGGCCGTAGTTGCCGTGCATGCCCAGCATACCCATGTGCAGGGGATGGTCGGATGGCGCTGTGGACAAGCCGTGGATGGTGCAGGCAAAGGGGATACCGGTTTTTTCTACAAACTGCCGGAAGATTTCCTGGGCATGGGCGATCTGAATGCCGTGACCCGCCAGAATCATGGGTTTTTTGGCGGCGTTGAGCAGGGCGGCGGCGTCGCGCAGCGCATCCGGGTCGGGGTTTTTCGCCGGTCGGTAGCTGCGCGTGTAGTTCATGCGCTCGTAGCTGAATTCGAGCGTTTCTATTTGAGCGTTTTTGGTAATATCAATCACCACAGGTCCAGGCCTGCCCGAGTTGGCCACATAAAATGCTTTGGCCAGCACGGCAGGTATTTCGGAGGCTTTGGTGATCTGGTAGTTCCACTTGGTGACCGGCACGGTGCAGTTGATGACGTCGGTCTCCTGGAAGGCGTCGCTACCCAGCAGGTGGAAAAATACCTGTCCGGTGATGCATACCAGCGGCGTGGAATCGAGCAGCGCGTCGGCCAGCCCGGTCACCAGGTTCATGGCGCCGGGGCCGGAGGTGGCCATGCAAACCCCCGTACGGCGTGTGACCCGCGCATAACCCTCAGCTGCATGGATAGCCCCCTGTTCGTGCCGAGGCAGGATATGGCGCAGCCGGTCGGTATAGTCGTACAAGGCATCGTACACCGGCATAATGGCCCCGCCCGGATACCCGAAGATGGTGTCCACGCCTTCTTCCAGAAAACACTCGAGCAAGGCCTGCGCGCCGGTTAAGGTGCGGGGCGTGGGCTTGGCTTCCGTCGGCCGTTCCGTCGTTACGGGTATTAGATTCTGTTGATCCATATTTTGTTTATAGGTTTATGGGTTGTGACGGTTGTGAGTTATGGGTTGTGAGTTGTCGGTTTGTTTATTGGTTTATTGGTTTATTGGTTTATTGGCTTATTGGTTTATTGGCTTATCGAGTAATCAGCAAATCAGCAAATCAGCATATCAGCACATCAGCACATCAGCACATCAGCACATCAGCACATTCATTCATCAGTGACACATCCCTCGCTGGCCGACGATACCAGTCTTGCGTACTTGCCCAGCCAGCCCCGCGTAGCGGGTAGGGGAGGGGTTTGCCAAGCCTGGCGGCGCGCGGCGATATCCTCGTCGCTGAGATGCGCGTGTAATTGGTTTTCGCGGGCGTCGATGGTTACCAGGTCGCCGTCGCGGAGCAGGGCGATGAGTCCGCCGGACTGCGCTTCGGGGGTGATGTGGCCCACTACGAAGCCGTGGGTGCCCCCGGAGAAACGTCCGTCGGTGATCAGGGCAACCTTGTCGCCCAGTCCTTCTCCCATGAGGGCGCTGGTGGGTTTGAGCATCTCGGGCATGCCGGGCGCGCCTTTGGGGCCGCAGTAGCGGATGACGACTACCTCGCCGGCTTGTATCTTTTTTTGGTTGATGGCGGCGTTGACCTGGTCTTCGCTGTCGAAGACGCGGGCGGGGCCGGTGAATACTTCACCTTCTTTGCCGGTGATTTTGGCTACCGCGCCGCCTTCGGCGAGGTTGCCGTAGAGGATTTGGATATGCCCGGTGGGTTTTATCGGTTCAGAAAATGGGCGAATGATAGTTTGTCCGGGGCTTAATGGTGCGGCTTCCGCCAAATTTTCAGCCAGAGTGCGCCCCGTAACGGTCAGACAATCGCCGTGCAGATTGCCGGCTTCGAGCAGCATTTTCATCACAGCGGGCACGCCGCCTACGTGATAGAGGTCTTCCATCACGTATTTGCCGCTGGGTTTGAGGTCGGCCAGGAAGGGCGTGCGGTCGCTGATGCGTTGAAAATCGTCGATAGTAAGCGGTACGCCTACCGCGCGCGCTACGGCCAGTAGGTGTAAGACGGCGTTAGTAGAGCCGCCTAAAACAGTGACCACCGTGATGGCGTTTTCAAATGCCTCGCGGGTCATAATATCGCTTGGTAAAATATTGCGCTCCAACAGGTGGCGCATAGCGGCGCCCACGCGTTGGCAATCGGCTTCTTTGTCGGCGCTGGTAGCCGGGTATGAAGAATTGTTGGGCAGGCACATGCCCATCGCTTCGATAGCGGAGGCCATCGTATTGGCGGTGTACATGCCGCCGCAGGCGCCTGGGCCTGGACAAGCATTGTGCACCACGCCTTTGAACTCCGCCTCGTCGATCGCGCCCGCGATGCGCTGTCCCAGCGCTTCAAAGGCAGAGACGATATCGAGGGTTTTGCCTGCGTGGCAGCCCGGACTGATCGTACCGCCGTATACCAAAATAGCAGGGCGGTTGAGCCGGCCGACGGCCATGAGCGCGCCGGGCATGTTTTTATCGCAACCCACTACGGCTACTACGCCGTCGTACCATTGGGCGGAGACCACGGTTTCGATGGAGTCGGCGATCAGGTCGCGGGAGGGGAGCGAATAGCGCATGCCGCTCGTGCCCATCGAAATACCGTCGCTGACACCGATCGTGTGGAATATGAGTCCGACCAGGTCGGCGCTTTTTACGCCTTCTTTTACTTTGCGCGCCAGGTCGTTGAGGTGCATATTGCAGGTATTGCCTTCCCAGCCCATGCTGGCGATGCCTATTTGGGCTTTGCGCAGGTCCTCGTCGCTGAGTCCGATGCCGTGCAGCATGGCCTGCGCTGCGGGCAGGGTATCGTCCTGGGTAATTCGCTTGCTGTATCTGTTCAACTCTGCCATTATACCGTGGTTAAATGCCCAAAAGTATGGCCAATGGCTACTTGTGAAAAAATCAAAAAATTGGATTGTTACGAGGTGAAAGGGGATGTTTTTTATTGTTAAAAAATTGACAGTCAACAGGTAATAAAGGATGGACTTACGATTTCATTTGTTAATCGCTGAATGAGGGGGCTGTTCGTTTCGACTCCGCTCAACAAACGGACTCAGGTCTGCTTGGCTGTTCGTTTCGACTCCGCTCAACGAGCGGACTCAGAATACCCTGCCGGTCATTGAGCGGAGTCGAAATGAGCGACCCACGGATAGCGACCGCTAATTACATTAAAATCCCTATCTTTACCCCAAGCGAAAACCCACACCTATGCCCTGGAACACCTTAGCCCAAAGCATCGCCGACGGAGAAGCCGTGCTCGTACTCGGCCCCGATGCCATACCACTGTACCCTGCGCAGGGCGAGGCCCCGACAGCAGAAATGACCTTCAGTCGCCTCTCCCGGCAGCGGGTGCTCGATAACCTCGACGGGCAGATCAATTATTACTACGAACGCGACAACCTATTCCAGTTCAATAGCGCCGCCGCCAAACAGCAGGCCATGAAAGAAGTGCGCAACGCCGCCCGCGATACGGCCTGGCTGCCCGACAGCGAACTGCTG
>JAEUUQ010000619.1 GCA_016787505.1 Saprospiraceae bacterium
CACTCCCCTGCTGTTCAGACCGCCCTACGGCGTGACTACGCCCGCGATGGCAGAGGCTGTCAAAGCCGAGAAAAACACCGTCATAGGCTGGGATGTGCGCTCGCTCGACGGCCTGCTCAAAGACGAACAGCAAATCATTCAGCGCGTTGAAGCCAAAATAAAACCGGGCAGCATTATCCTTTTGCACGATACCAACCCCGCACAACCCAGGATTCTGCGCACTGTGCTGCAATATCTCCGCGAACAAAGCCTGCAGGCGGTGCGGCTGGATGAGCTTAGCGGGTTGGAGGCGTATTAGTGCTAAGAAGTTTTGTAACTGTTTAGTAGGGTTTAGTAGGGTTTAGTAGGGTTTAGTTTTCAAAACATACAGCTAAACCCTACTAAACTGCGAATGCACTAAACCCTACTAAACTGCGAATGCACTAAACCCTACTAAACTGCCGAAGGCACTAAACCCTACTAAACTGCCGAAGGCACAAAACCCTACTAAACAGTCACAAAAAATCAAACAACAGATGTTGATTTTTCAAGAAAATACAATCCTCCAAAAAACCACCTGGACAGAAAAAACCTGGACCATTCCGGAACTGCTCGAAGACGTCGACCCGCTTGCCGGCGAACCCCTCACCGCCAGAAATGAAGCCCTGCAAAAAATAGTCAGCCTGGCGCCCCAAAACCTGCAGGAACTTTCCAAAACCGCCCAACTCCATCTCGATTTTTGGGATAATTTTCAAAACCAAAAAATGGAGCAACACGCGGCTATTTTCAGGTACACCGTGGGGGAAAACAAGCGCTGGGAATTGACAATCAACGAGCTGGGACTTTTTTACAGAGACTTTTCGGGGCAGTACATGAACACGCCCGGCGGGGTTATGGAGCAGTTGTTCAGCAATTTCTGGTTTTACGGCCCCTTGCGCCCGCTGCCGGATTTGCATCTTCGGGAAAAAATTATCAGCACCCTCAAACAGGGTTTTGAAAACCCGGACTGCCCTTCGGCAAAGGCGCATTTTGAGTTATTCGAGTACCCGCAGCAGCAGTCCCCCGCGGATTTAGCGTGGGAAGAAGGCGACCACGTGCGGCGCGATTTCACCACCGTGCGCCCGTTTGGGATCGAGTTGGGACACACAACCTGGCGCGACGGTTGGAGTGGGACTGGTTTTATTTCTTTTGAAAAATTCCTGCACCTGCCGCCGACCGAATACCAGATCTTTTCGCCCGAAATCCGGGCAAAAATCGAACAGTACCTCGGCAAAACCTCGCTTATTAACCAGGGCAAGACCGTAGAAACCGAGCCGAAGCCACCCACGCCGGGAGAAAAAATGGACGCTGCAGAGGCGCTTTTGCAAAACCCGGCATCCGAAGAAGGTGCAACCATGTTGATTTCCCTACTCGATTTCGAGGCGGAGAGCGACTACTGGCGCAACTACGTTTTCAATCGTTTTTTCAAACTTCGGGAAAACCCGGTGGTGCAAAATTTTCTCCTTGAGTGCCTGCGCAGCGATGACGAAATCAGGTTCAACAAATCGCGCGATGTGCTTATGTTCTGGGGCTTGCAGCTCGGTGAGCAGGCCTTGTCAGATAAAGCACTATTGAAAAGTCTGAACTGGGAAGACGCCACGGCCAACGACCCCGATTTCCGGGCAGCCCTCGAAAAAGTTGGCAAAATCATCACCCGAAGAAGTTGAAGGTTGTAAAGCCGGGTATGTCATGCTTTTAGCTTGACAGAATGGGGTATGGTTTTGTATATTGCGGTGTGGTATCATCCTTATCTACCCCGGAATGGGGTGATTGGGATGAAAAAATCATACTTATAAACAAGTTAGCGGCAACCTTATGACGACAGTTAGACCATTAATAATAATCATGCTTATTGTCGGACTTGCATCCTGCAACGACAAGAAAAATATACTTGAGATTAATACCAGTTCAGACATGACTAACCACAACAGCATTTTGTTCTTAGTTGAATCAGCAAACGTTCCAATTCTCGAAGACAGTATTGAACTTGAGCGGTTCTTAACACCAGGACAAATGACTTTTGCTTTTGACAGCATGACTGACAATAATTTTGACCCGCCTGTTTTCCGTAAGTTGGAATACAAGGATTACGGGACAATCATAAAAACCAAAAATTATCAAACGGACTTGTTGCTTCTAATTGACAATGAAAAACGGGGTCGATTTTATAGTTTTACACTCAACTCTTATGACAAGGACAGAAACAAAGTTGGTCATCTTGACTTCGCATCTTGGACAGACGAAAGCCATTGGAGTGGAAAAATTAACGGTGACACAATTGTGGAAATTAAGTGTGACGAAACCGATGAGCAAAGACAATTTAAAATTTCAGAGAATGGTGAGTTTATAATGATTAACACAAATAAAAAGTGAAACAGGACATGCTGGACAGGAAAAAGGCTACCGCTAACAGCACATTTGCAATAGGCGGGGTTTCGTGCTCCGCAGACAGGTTTGTGGTAGCCGAAAGTTTTGTGCTCCGAATAAACATTTGTGGTAAAAATCCCGCCCATCGCAAATCTGCAAAACGTTAGCGGTCATTGTAGGACGACCCACGAATACTAAACTCATAAAGACAAAATGAACGACAAAATACAATACATCAGCCCAGATGGGCTTTCAAAAAATCAGGCATTTTCACAGGTTGTAATAACACATGGTAATGGAAAGACCATCTATATTGGCGGACAAGACGCTGTAAACGAAAAAGGAGAAATAGTCGGTAAGGGAGACATTGCCGAACAGACAGAACAGGTTATGAAAAACATACAAACAGCACTTGTGGCTTGTGGCGCAACATTTAACAATCTTGTAAAACTAACCATCCATATTGTTCAGGGGCAGGACTTACGACTTGGATTTCAGGCTTCGCAAAAGTATTTGGGAGGGCTTAAAAACCCACCTGCAATCACAGGCTTTTTTGTACCAGCATTAGCACATTCCGATTTTTTAATTGAAGTTGATGCTATTGCATTTATTTCAGAAGAATAATCTAAAAGTGATTTAGCCGAACAACTTGGTAATAAAACAGCGACTGATATTTTGTAGAACAATGAGTGAAAAAGAACAACGAACCGCTAACAGCAAGCAAAAGTAAGCGGTCATTGTAAGACAACCCTTGAATCATGAGTAAATATAATCTCTTGTGGAAACATATTAAGAAAAATGGTGGACAATCATTAAAATTATCTTTTGATGAAATTAAAAATATTGCAGAAATTGCAATAGACCATTCCTTTTTAAATTACAAGAAGGAATTGCTTGAATATGGTTATGAGGTGAAAAAGATTTCATTGAAAGATAAAACAGTGCTTTTTCAAAAGATTAATTGACAACCAACAAAACGGGGACAAGACAAGGGACTGAAAAAACTTGCACTTGACCATTCATAAATTAAACCAGAATTACAATGAGTATCATCAGTAACTACTGACAACTTCTTTTTGCCTTCCGATAATTTGGAAACAGCGAAAGATTTTTACAAAAACAAACTGGGACTTGACATTAAGTTTGACTTTTCCGATAAGGGGATGGTTGCGTTTAAGGTTGGCGACAACGAACCCGCAATTATTCTGCGTAAAGAGGTCAGCGCAAAGCCTGCGATTTGGTTTACGGTTGAGAACGTACGACAGGCATACGAAGAACTAAAAACAAAAGGAGTTCAGTTCTTAATTGAACCCTTTGAAATAATGACTGATCTTTCTGTTGAGTTCACCGACCCGTTTGGTAACAAACTTGGACTAACTGACTATTCAAAAATGCCTCATGTGCGTGGACAGAAAAAATGATGCACCCGGACAACTAACAGACACAGGAGAACAACGTCCGCTAACACGGGTTTTGCGTTAGTGGGCAGACAGTGCGAATAGAAACATTTGAGCAATTAATAAACGTTGGTGCTGGCAGACAGTTTTCGGTTTCAAAAGCCCACCAACGCAAAGCCCGAAACCGTTAGCAGCAACAATATGACGACAACCAAACAAACAATATTTCTACTGACTTTAGCAGTTTTCGGACTGACAGGTTGTGTGCAAAGACAGGCGACTGAAGTTCGTGCCGACTTTAAAAAGTATTATGACCAGTTCAATATTGAAGGTTCATTCGTGCTATACGACCCACAAGCGGACAAGTATATTTTTTACAACAAAGACCAATTCGAGCAGACTTTTTCACCTGCTTCAACTTTTAAAATTTGCAACTCACTAATCGGTCTAGAGACAGGAGTAATTAAAGACGAGAATTTTGTAATTCCGTGGGACAGTGTAGTAAGAAATCCTGTATGGGATAAAGACCACGACTTAAAGACAGCATTTGCAAATTCTACCGTTTGGTATTATCAAGAGCTTGCGAGACGTGTAGGAGGGCAAAAATTGAAATATTGGCTTGACCAAGCTAACTATGGAAATGCAGACACTTCAGGCGGCATTGACCAGTTTTGGTTAACTGGCGGACTTCGTATCTCACCAAAACAACAAATTGACTTTCTAAAAAGACTACACGACAATCAGCTTCCTTTTTCCAAACGTTCAATAGATATTGTAAAAAACATAATGATTGCAAAGGACACATTAGACTATGTAATAAGAGCAAAAACTGGTTGGGGTGGACACGGTAAAAAAGATGTAGGTTGGTTTGTTGGTTATCTTGAGACAAATGACAATGTTTATTATTTCACTAATTGTGTTCAAATAGAAAGTGAGAAATTAAATGATGTCAATCGTGCGATTAGTTTTGACAATTCAAGGACAGAAATTGTTTATAAAATATTTGACGAACTTAAACTGACCAAGCAATGAGAATTGCTGCTGCTAACACGGGTTTTGCGTCAGGCGGGGTGAAGTGCAAACATGTAGCTTTCCCGCTGGGGCGGGACAAGTTGTGCTTCTATTCAAGTTCAGTGCTGGTTGACAGTTTTCCTGATAAATCGGGACAGGTCGTGCTCCGAAATCCGACACTTCGCCAAGCCCGAAACCATTACCACCAATATTTCTGCAACTCCTCGCATTCAAAAGATTGGCAGACAACCTTTGTAAAATAGGACTTCAGCCATGATTTTGATCTGCGGAGAATATTTCTACTATTCTCCGCATTTTTGCGGCAAATAATCCTTATATTTGCCGCAAGCATACTTGCAGACAGTGGCAAAATACATTTACGAATACGAAAACTGGACAAATTTTACCTGGCAGGATACTGCCATTAATGCCATATTTGGAGAAGTCCGAAACCTGCAGGGAAAAATAATCGGACAAATGAACACGCTTGGCTTTGCCACGAAAGCAGAAACCTCGCTTACGACACTTACACTTGATGTGATTAAATCATCGGAAATAGAAGGAGAAAATCTTGACTATCAACAGGTTCGTTCTTCGATTGCAAGGCGACTGGGTGTTAAGGTGGCTGGATTAGTTCCTTCCGATAGAAATGTAGAAGGGATTGTTGATTTGATGCTTGACGCAACTCAAAATTATCAAAAACCACTTACGGAGGAACGTTTATTCGGATGGCATTCCGCACTGTTCCCAGCCGGATTTAGCGGAATGCACAGAATAGAGCTTGGTCGTTACCGCTCGGGTGAAATGCAAATTGTTTCCGGCGCAATGGGCAAAGAAAGGGTTCATTACGAAGCAGTTGCTGCCCGCAAGGTTAAGGAAGAGATGGACAAATTCCTTAATTGGTTCAATGATGATTTAAAAATTGACCCTGTGCTTAAAGCTGCTATCGCTCACTTTTGGTTTATTATCATTCACCCCTTTGATGACGGCAACGGAAGAATGGCAAGGGCAATTTCTGATTTAATGCTTACCCGTGCCGACGGTAGCCCAGCGCGTTTTTATAGTATGTCGAGCCAAATACTGGTGGAGCGTAAACAATATTATGAGATACTACAGAAAGTTCAACATAGCAGTGGTAATATTACTGATTGGTTAGACTGGTTTCTGCATTGCCTCAAAAATGCCTTATTAGCAACTGAGGACACCCTACAAAATCTATTGCGCAAAACTGAGTTTTGGAAAATTCACGAAAACACCGAATTAAACGAACGACAACGATTGGTGCTTAACAAATTATTTGATGGATTTGATGGCAAATTAAAATCATCGAAATGGGCAAAAATTGCCAAATGTTCGCCCGACACGGCTTTGAGAGACATAAAAGATTTGATAGAAAAGGGGATTTTACGTCAAGAACAACAAGGGGGGCGAAGCACAAATTATGAACTGGCAGATTTCTAAAAGTAATAAAACCTAATGCATTGGGGGATCATGTTTTTTTTCGCAAACCACTTCATGATCAGTATAACTGCAAGAAATGAAAGACAAACTACAAATAATTCCAACCGTCCTGCTTCCTGACTATCTGGAACGGGTCCCCAACGGTCTGCAGGCAGCTTTTGAGCTTTTGCAGGATGCGGAGATTTCAACAGATACCTTTAGCTTTTACACTTCGGTGTCATCTGTTTTCAGTAGCAAAATTGAGGGAGAAGATATTGAGTTGGACAGCTACATCAAGCACAAAAAATTCGGCATTGAATTTTTGCCCGATTACACCCAAAAAATTGACGACCTGTACGATGCCTATGCTTTTGCCCAAACAAACGAACTGAACGAGAAAAACATAGCAGAGGCGCACCAATTGTTGAGCAAACATATAGTGGCAAAAAACTGGCAGGGTAAATTCCGCAACCACAACATGTTTGTAACAACTCCTGACGGGCGTATCGAATATGTAGCTGCATCGCCTTTTGAGGTAGAAACCGAAATGAAAAAATTCTATGATGATTTAGCTATCCTCCTCAAAACGGATATGAGCATTCAAGAAGTATTTTTTTTCGCTTCCATGATTCACCTGGTGTTTGTAAAAATTCACCCCTGGAATGACGGAAACGGAAGAAGTGCAAGGCTTCTTGAGAAGTGGTTTCTGGCTCAAAAACTTGGCCCCAAAGCATGGTTTGTGCAAAGTGAAAAGTTGTATTATCAACAGCATCAAACGTATTACAACAACATTCGATTATTAGGCCTGGAATATCCCGAATTAGATTATAAACAGGCCTTGCCTTTTTTGCTGATGCTACCAAACACTATATTCAATGGCTAAAATATTATTCCGCCTGCCATCAAGTAATATACTCGCTCCAGTCGCTCTGCTCCTGCTCACCTGCTCCTGCAGCAACTACTACCGCCACCTGGAGCCCGCCGCTGCCGAAAAAACAGCACAAGCCGGAATATTTACAGCACAAACCGAGGGCCTGGCCTACGACACTAATGTGCGCTTTCGCAAAACGGAGGTCAGCGGCATCCTGTTTATTCAGCCGCAGGACAGCAGCCGCTACCGAATGGCGATGACGACAAAAATGGGGCAGAAAATCTTTGACTTTACGCTCACCCCGCAGCATTTTACGGTCAATTATTGCTTTCCGCAACTCAACCGCAAGATTGTGCTTCAGTTGCTGGAAGCCGACCTGCGCCTGCTCACGGAATATTTTGACAGCCTGTCAGCCGCTTCGGCATTCACAGATACCAGAAGCCGGCAAACTGTATTTCGGATAAAAAAGGGAAAGTCGTACCTTTACTTCCGATATGACAACACCGGCGAACAGCCGGCGGGTTTAGAAAGCGGCAGCAAAAGGCGCCCGAAGATATTGGCAGACCTGAAAGATTATGAAGGGGCCTTGCCGCACCGCATCAAGCTCGAACACCGGATGATTTTTCCGCTCAGGCTCGACTTGTCCTGGGTTTCACTCAACGATGAATAAGAAGCGATTATGCTGGTTGACGATTTTTTTACAATAAAAACAATACAAAACGAGGCCGGAAAAAGCCATGCCCGGCTGCGGCTCAACGCCGACCATGCGATCTTCCAGGGCCACTTTCCGGGCAACCCGGTGGTGCCCGGCGTTTGTATGGTGCAAATGCTGAAAGAACTGGTAGAAACCAGCCTCGGCCGAAGCCTGCAACTCGAAAAAGCGCCGATGATCAAATTTTTGGCTATCCTGCAACCTGCCCAGCACCCCGAAATCGACGCCGTTTACGACATAGCGGAGCTGCCGGAAGGGAAAGTGCAGGTATCCGGACAAATAACCGACGCAGAGTTAACTTTTTTTAAATTCAAGGGCATTTTTCATGCACAATCCTGACTACCCATCGCTGTTTGACCGCTGGAAAACCTGCGTGGTTATCCCCACCTACAACAACGCCGGCACCCTGCCGCAGGTGATCGAATCGGTATGGGCTTATACCCGCCACATCATCGTGATAAATGACGGCTCTAGCGACGACACCGCCGCCATTTTGTCGGACTGGGCAGACCGCATCACCGTACACCATCTCCCCAAAAACAGCGGCAAAGGCATCGCCCTGCGCAAAGGCTTCGAATTGGCCATAACCCTGGGTTACGAACGCGCCATTACCATAGATTCCGACGGGCAGCACAGGGCCTCCGACCTGCCCCGCTTCCTCGAATCCCTCGAAAAATACCCCGACGCGCTGATGGTCGGCGCCCGCAATATGGGCCAGGACAATGTACCGGGCGCCAGTAGTTTTGGACACAAATTCTCCAACTTCTGGTACCAGGTCATGACCGGCAGGCAGCTCCCCGATACGCAATCGGGCTACCGGCTTTATCCGCTCAAACCCCTGCAAGGCATGCATCTGTTTACCACCAAATACGAGCTGGAAATGGAAACGCTGGTGCGCCTGAGCTGGCTGGATATACCGGTGCTGCCCATCCCCATCGACGTATACTATCCGCCGCAGGGCGAGCGCATCACCCATTTTCGAAAAATACCCGATTTCTCGCGCATTTTTGCCCTCAATACCCTGCTGGTGATCATCGCCATATTTTACGAGCGCCCGCTGGCCTTCTTCCGGGAATTCAAAAAAAAAAGCGCCCGTGATTTTATAAAAACTTACGTATTCGACAGCAACGAAACCAACCGCGAGATCACTTACGCTGTCATGCTGGGCTTATTTATCGGCGTTTCTCCGTTTTGGGGATACCAGATCATGCTGGTCATCTTTTTCTGCGTATTGCTGAAGCTCAACAAGGTCATTGCCCTGGTGGCCGCGCATATCAGCATACCGCCCATGATTCCGTTTATTCTTTATGGCAGTTACAAAGTAGGCCAGCTTGTATTACACGGCAGCTTTGTGGCCGATAGCGTAGCCTTTAGCAAGTCTATGTCTTTCAGCGACATCAAACACCATTTTTTTCAATACGTGGTGGGCAGTTTTGCACTCGGCATGGCGCTGGCCGTACTGGCCGGGGTGGTCTTGTACCCCTTGCTATGGCTATTGCGGCCCCACAAGCAAATAGCAAACCCCGACAATAGCGAAGCGATATGATATGGGGTATCGGTATCGATATTATTGAAGTGGAACGCGTGGCGCAAAAAGTCGATAAGCCGGGCTTCAAAGAGCGGGTATTTACCGAAAAGGAAATAGCCTACTGCGACACTTTCCACCTCCGCGCCGAGCGTTATGCCGCCCGTTTTGCGGCAAAAGAAGCTTTTTTCAAAGCCATGGGCACCGGCTGGATGGGCTCTTTTTCATTTAATGAGGTAGAAATCGTGCACAATCCGGCGGGAAAACCTGAAATTGTGCTCCACGGTGAAGTAAAACAATTTGCCGCCGAGCAGGCCTTTGTCAACATCCAATTGTCGATGTCGCATATCAAAGAAACGGCTGCGGCTTTTGTTATTATTGAAAAAAAGTAATTGTTTAGCGATTGGGGTGAGTTGTAGGTTGTAGGTTGTAGGTTGTAGGTTGTAGGTTGAAGCCAACTAAACCCTATCGCTAAACTGCTACGAAAAACAAAACAAACTGATAAACATGGCTGTAGTAATCGAACAGGACGTCATCTGCCAGAAACTGTGTGAATTTATTCAGGCCAACCTGGTGGCGCCGGGTATTGGAGTGAGCCCAACTACCTCCCTTACCCAACTTGGACTTGATTCATTTTCTATAATTGAAATCGTATTATTTATAGAGCGGCAATACGGACTTACGCTGCCCGATGTGGCCTTGAGCAAAGAAAACATCGAATCGCCACAGGCTTTTGCCGCCTGTGTACACCACTATATCTCACTATGAATGCACAGTTGCCACAGCGGCTTCCGCTCAATGGCTCCGATTATTTCCAATTGTTTCTCGACAGGCATCACCGCGCTACGGGGCCTATGGGCAATGTAAGCCGCTTTGCCGTTTATCTGGACGAGCTCCCCGACCCTTCGGCCCTCGAATCGCGCATCAACGGCGATTCCCTGCTTTGTTGGCTCCACAGCTTGCGCTTGAATACGGGCTGGCCGTTTCAACTACCCCGATGGCAGCAAAAACAAGGCCCGCCTGTAGCTATTCCATTGCGGTTATACTTCACTGACCTCTCGCCACGCGAACTGCCGGAGATCATCTGGTCAACTGACTTGCGGGCCAAAAGCGAGGCGCCGGTTCGGTTCGACCTGGTATCATATGCATCCGGACAAGCGGCGCTCGTATTTTCGTGGAATCATATCCTGATGGACGCCCGCGGCGCCGAATTGCTGGTCAGACAACTGGGCAGTCCGGACACAGATGCGCAGTATTTTGCGCCGCCCGAGCTGCCGCTGCCCCTGATGGAAAGCCTGCAACACGCCCGAAAAGTAAAAGACTTCCTGCTCGACGGCACAAGGATAAAACCCGCCTTGTTGACGGGCAGACCTACCCGTGAACACAACCGTTTTCATATCATCGATTTTACAGAAACTGAAAGCCGGCAAGTAGAAGCCAACTGCCAAAAATACCTGGCCCGCTTTGGCAAAAGCCCGGTATTGCTGGCGGCCACGCTGCGCGCCTATCAACATATATTGGATGAGCCGGCTAGCGCCGAGCAGCAATTTTGGGTGCCCATACCCCAGGATCAGCGCCGAAAAGGCGTAGCCGGGCCCGTCATCGGCAATCAGGTCTCTTACCTGTTCTACCGCCTGCGAGCGCCTCATCTGGCCGATTTGCAAACCGCCGTCGATGAGATCAGCGCACAAATGGTATCCCAGATGCGGGCGGGCATCCCCAAAAGTTATCATATCATGATGGAACTCGTGCGCCGCATGCCGATGGGATTGTACAGCCACCTCACCAAATCACCCACTAAAGGCATGCTGGCCAGTTTATTCTTCTCCGATACCGGGCATTCGCTCGACGACTTCACCGACTTTGCTGGTTGCGCCGTGACGGATGCTATTCATTACCCGCCCAGTGCGGGTATTCCGGGATTTACTACTATCTTTATGTCAGTACAAACCCGGCTGCGCGCCGTCATCGGCTACACCGCCGATAGCGCCGGCGCCGATAAGCCATTGCGATTTGAACGCTTTTTGCGTAACGATTTACTTGGGTTATGAATATTTCGGCATCCCAACCGCTACTCACCCAACCCGACGTATTGATCGTGGGGGGAGGCATAGCAGGCCTTGGCGCCGCTTTGGGCGCTGCGGAAGAAGGCGCGAAAGTCACCCTGCTGGAAAAAAACGGTTTCCTGGGTGGCAAAGCCACAGCGGCTTATGTGGGAACGGTTTGCGGATTGTACTACCGCAGCGAATCGCCGCGCCCCCGGTTTGTGATGGGCGGCCCCATCAAGGCCTTTGCCGATCAGTTACAGGCACAAAGCCGCACGCGCCCTATCTCCTACCGGAATGGACTGCACTTTCTTCCCTACGACCGCTTTGCTTTTCTGTTTATTTGTGATAAATGGGCCCTGCAACATGCAGATTCTATCGGTTTGCATGCTTATGTGCACGGGGTCTCCGTTGAAGAAAGGCAAATTACAGCCGTCAATGCGCTCGTATACCACCAGCCCGTAGTTTTTATGCCACGCACCGTAGTAGATACCAGCGGAGAAGCCGTCATTGCCCGGCTTTCGGGTATATCCATGCTCAAAAGCGACGAATACCAGGCCTCTGCGTTGGTATTTTCCTTGTTGGGGCTGGCTGCCGTTGACCAAAACACCATCAGCCTGGCTTTAATCAGACTCGTACAAAAAGGCATCGCAAGCGAAGATCTGCCCCCCGATTGCGGGCGCCTGTCCGTCGTTCCCGGCTCCGTAAAAAACGGAAAAGCCCTATTCAAGCTGGGCATTCCCCTGAGCGTTAACGACAAGCTCAACCAGATGACCTACATTGAATTATACGCCCGGCAATTGGTGCGGCAGGCGATAGTTTACCTGCAGATGCAAAGCGAAATATTTCGCGACGCCCAGCTCGAAATTCTCGCTCCCGAGGTAGGTATCCGCACCGGGCCGCGACACGAAGGGCGCTACCTGCTTACAGAATCTGACGTGCTGGCTTGTCGCAAAAACAGCGACACCATAACCCGCGGCGCCTGGCCCATAGAAAAGTGGGCGCCGGGCGACAACCCCGTGATGACCTACTTTGCCCTCGACGATTACTACGATATTCCCGCCGATGCCCTGCAATCGGTGCAGCTCGACAACTTGTTTTTTGCGGGCCGCAACATCTCTGCCGACGAAGAGGCCGTAGCCAGCGCCCGCGTTATCGGCACCTCGCTAGCCACGGGTTATGCCGCCGGCCGACTGGCCGCCGCTCAGGCGCTGGGCAACCCCCGCGGGCAAACTATTGCCGCCATTCAGCGGTCGCTTGAAATCACCTACACCCCACCATCCTGATATGAAAGCACAAGACCTCCTGTTACAAGCCGCCCGCCAATGGCCCCGGCACATTGCCATCTACGATGTTCATGGCGCGATGACCTATGACGAACTGGCACAGACCGTGCGTCGGTTCAGCCGGTTTCTGAGCGATTCCGGAGTGCAGCCCGGCATGGGGGTAGGCGTCTTGGGCGACAATAGCCGGCACTTCATCGCCTGGGTTTTTGCCGTGATGGATGCCGGCGCGGTCGTCATGCCCATCTCCAGCCAGCTCAAAGCCGGCGAACTGGCAGATATACTGCAGACCGCAAGGCTACACGCAGTAATTGAAGAAAAAAATACGGCGCTATCCGCACAACTTCCCGTGGTTGCCACTGAAGCGGGCTGGCAACTGGCCTTTAACTCCGCCGTCGACCCGCAGCAGCCGTTTGCCCCTCAGGCGTCGGAGGCTGCCCTGGTGCGCTTCACCTCGGGCACCACGGGCGTATCGAAAGGCGTCATTCTCTCGCACGCCTCTATCGAAGAGCGCACCGCCGCTGCCAACAAAGTGCTGGAACTGGGCCCAGGTGACGTAGTCGTTTGGATTTTACAAATGGCCTACCACTTTGTAGTGTCTATCATCCTCTACCTGCGTTACGGCGCCTCCATAGCCATCTGCGACAACTTCATTGCCGATACGATCATTGAGACAACCAACCGCTACGGGGGCAGCTTTTTGTATGCTTCGCCCATGCATATCCGCTTATTGGCCAACGACCGCAGCGACAGGCAGATGCCCAGTCTGCGGCGCGTAATCTCCACCTCTACCGGTTTGGCGGTGGCCGACAGCCAGGCCTTTACGGGCCGCTGGGGATTGCCCGTGGCACAGGCCTACGGCATCATCGAAATCGGGTTGCCCATCATCAACCTGGCGCATGCCCAGGACGCGCCCGGCGCCGTAGGATATGCCCTGCCCGACTACCGGGTGGGCATCCTCGACGAGCAACTTCAAGAGCTGCCCGATGGGGAAACCGGGCAATTGGCCATCAGGGGGCCGGGCCTGTTTGCCGCCTACCTGCAACCGCCCAAATTGCGCGAGGACATTCTTCAGAACGGCTGGTTTCTCACCGGCGACCTGGCTTCGCGCCGCCCCGACGGACTGCTCACCATCGAAGGCCGCAAAAAAAGTATGATTAATGTGTCGGGCAATAAAGTTTTCCCCGAAGAAGTCGAAGCCGTATTAAACACCCACCCTGCCGTGGCTATGAGTCGCGTAAAAGGCGCCCCCCACCCTTTTCTCGGTGAATGCGCCAGTGCCGAAGTCGTGCTACACCCCGGCGCCGAAGTCGACGCCGAAACCCTCATCACCTATTGCCGCCAACGTCTTTCTACCTACAAAGTACCGCAGCGCCTCGCCTTCGTCGACACGTTGCCGATGACGGATAGCGGGAAGGTGAGGAGGGTTTAGTGAACTGTGAACAGTGAACTGTGAACAGATCAAGGTGCAGTTCACTGTTCACAGTTCACTGTTCACTAACTTCTTCACTCCGTAATCCCCTCAAACAGCCATTCTGCGAGGAATTGGCGGTTTTTTTCCAGCACAATGCGTTGTTGGTCAGAATAATTGCGGATGTTGGCCAGCTCGATATAGACAGAGGTGGGTTTGCATTCGCGCAGCATATGGAGGCCGCGGGCGCTCACCGTGCCGTGGTAATAGCCGCCGGCGCGGTATACCTTGTATTTGCTCTTAAAAGTCTGTTGGATTTTTTCGGCGAGGTCTTTGCCGTCTTCGCTATCCGAGTGGTGGTAGAAATACACATCGGTGCGTTCGCCGCGGCTACGGGAGTCGACGTGGATCATGAGCGCTATCTGAGTAGTGACGCCCTGCAGGCGGTGTTTGTCGTATAGTTCATTGATGATATTAGAACGTTGGAAAAGACGAGCTTTTTGATTAAAAGGCAGTTCGTCGTCGCCCCACACCAGTTCGTCTTCATCGCATTTCAGGTATTCGCCGCTGCGGATGCCGTCGTTGGGGTCGCGCACCACCATATAGGCGGTAGCGCCGTGGGATACCAGCAGGCGGCACAGGCGCAGGGATACGTCGTAGGCGTATTCATCTTCGCACAGATTGCGGCCTCCTCTTTTGCCTATAGCGCCGGGGTCGGGGCCGCCGTGGCCGCTGGAGATATAGAATACTTTGCCTTTCAGTTTATTGCTAAGAAGAGGAGTATAGGCCAGTTGTTTGCCGAAAATGGGGAAAACCCGTTTACCTGCGGCAATATTTTCTTCTTCGGGGTTGGTATTCACGGGCGAGGGTATTTCGAGGTCGGTTTCGGGGCAATTGAGTTCGTGATAGGGCACCCAAAGGGCGGAGCCTACTTTTTTGTAGGAATCTTCGCGCAGCTTGTCTTCCAGCATTTGCTCGTTGAATTGCTGGATACGCACGGCGGTTTCCCAATCGCTGATGCCCACCGTAGAGCGGATAGTTTTACCGTCGTATTTATACACCATAATGGGCACAGTATATACTTTTCCGGCATGGAGGGGCGCATTTTTGCGCAGTTTATTGAGGGTATAAAATTGGTCGAAATTGCAGGAGTGCTTGTCCAGCTTATAGCGGCGCAGCATAGAATAAATGCCGTCGCCGGCCAGGGCTTTCACCTTGTGGTAATTAGGGGAATTAGCCAGGGCGTCCTGGAGAAAAAAACAAAGTACAACCGATAGTAAAAGTCTGGGCATGGTCTGCTTGAGATTAATACAGTGTTCCAAAATTAAGAAGGTATCACAAAAATCAAAACTCGTGTTGCAGGCTCGTGTTGGGTTGGCTATCTTTGCCGGTCATGGGATTGATCAAAGAAACGCTGGCGCTGATGCGCAAAGACCTCGTACTGGAGTGGCGCGGCAAGTATGCACTTAGCGGCATTTTGCTATATGTATTCTCAACGGTATTCATCATTTACACCTCATTTGACGAAGTAGAACCCAAAGCCTGGAATACCTTGTTTTGGGTCGTATTGTTATTCGCATCTATCAGTGCAATAGTAAAAAGTTTTGTGCAGGAAAATAGTCCCCGCCAGTTGTATTATTATTCGCTGACGAACCCTATTGCCGTAATATTATCCAAAACACTTTACAATATCGGCTTGTTGATGGTGGTAAGCCTGCTTACCTGGGCTTGTTTCGCGCTAATGGCGGGAAATGCCGTAAAAGACAACTCGCAATTTTTTCTGGCTTTATTTCTGGGCAGCGTGGGTTTGTCGATTACGTTTACCTTTGTAGCTGCCATTGCCGGCAAAGCCGACCACAGCGCTACTTTGCAGGCGATAATGAGTTTTCCGCTGGTGCTGCCGATTTTGCTTACACTCATTCGCCTTTCGGCAAATGCGCTGCGGCTGGAGCAAGACAGCAGTATCAGCGACGATATTGCCATCCTGGCGGGGATCGATTTGTTGTCGCTGGGGATGGCGCTGTTGTTGTTTCCTTTTTTGTGGAGAGAGTAGAGACGCAAAATTTTGCGTCTCTATGGCATTGCATGAATAGTGAGACGCAAAATTTTGCGTCTCTACTCTTAAATTGAATTTGCATGAAAAATCACTGGTGGAAGGCCCTGGGCGTCATCATCCTTTTATACACCTTCACGGCGGGAATGCTATTGCCGCTCAAACCCGGCATTGTGGCGGTAAATCCCTCTGCAGTGCGCACCGGCGATACCGTTACGTTGTCGGTACAGGGCTACAATACTTTTTTTACCCAATCAAAAACACCGGTGCGCGCCTGGCTCAAGCTGGACGAGCAGCGCGCGTTGGCAGCCAAAGATATTGAGGTCATTAGTGATAATGCACTGCGCGTTTCTTTTGATATTCCGGCTCATTTGCCCGTTTCGCGCCGGGTGCAGGATTTTACGCTGCTGCTCGACAACGACGTGGACGGCGCTTCGGTGCTGCCCAGCGCCCTGCTGGTCACCCAGGATTCGATACAACCCGAACGCGGGGAAGCGCTGTGGGCAAACAGCCCCATCACCGACCTCCACGAAAAAAGCGGCATTACTTTTCCTTTCCGCAATATCCTGGCCGAAACGATTCGCAATACGTATTTCCACGTGGCCTTGTGGTTTGCCATGCTGTTTTTGTTTATCGGCGGGGTGATCAGCAGTGTGCGCTACCTGGCCAACAACGACCTCAACGCCGATTATCGCGCGCAGGCACAAACTACGGTGGGGCTTATATTCGGCCTGCTGGGACTCATCACGGGTATCATCTGGGCGCGCAATACCTGGGGCGCCGGCTATAAGTTCTGGAACCTGCGCGAGGTAGATGTAAAACAGGCGATGACGATGGTCGCCCTTTTTGTGTACCTGGCTTATTTTGTGCTGCGAATGGCTTTTGAAGACGCCGAACGCAAAGCCCGCCTCTCGGCAGTGTATAATATTTTTGCTTTTGTGGCGCTTATCCCGCTTATTTATGTAGTCCCCCGGCTCACCGATAGCCTGCACCCCGGCTCGGGTGGCAATCCCGCACTCGGCGGCGAAGACCTCGACAATACGATGCGGATGATTTTTTACCCCGCGATTATCGGCTGGACGCTTCTGGGCTTCTGGATGGCGCAGCTTTACTACCGACTGATTAAGGCGCAGATGAGGGTTGATGAGGGTTGATGAGGGGTTGTGGGTTATGGGTTGTGGGTTATGGGTTGTGGGTTATGGGTTGTGGGTTATGGGTTGTGGGTTATGGGTTGTGGGTTATGGGTTTAGAAGTCAATACTAGCAGTCGTAGAGTCATACAGTCATACAGTCATACAGTCATACAGTCGTACAGTCGTACAGTCCTACAGTCCTACAGTCGTACAGTCGTACAGTCCTACAGTCCCCTTTTCCCGAGTTCAATGACTTCGAGGTTCTTGATATCGCCGGCGTCGAGCGTGAAGCGGATGAGAGTTTTGACGTGGTGGAAGCCCTCGTTGCCACAGGCGCCGGGGTTGATATGCAGCAAGTCGAAGCGGGGGTCGGGTATCACTTTGAGAATGTGGGAGTGGCCGCAGATATACAGCCGGGGTCGGTGGCTGCGCAGCAGGTCGCTGACGCGCCTGGTGTAGCGCCCGGGATAACCGCCGATATGGGTAATAAACACATCGACGCCTTCGCAAGTAAAAAATAAATCGAGCGGATAGCGCAGTTGCATCGCCTTGTCGTCGATATTGCCATAGACGGCCCGAAAGGGCTTGAAGGCTTCCAACTTATCAGCTACATCGGCGCTACCTATATCTCCGGCGTGCCATATCTCGTCGCATTCCGCAAAATAGGTAAATACTTTATCGTCGAGAAAACTGTGCGTATCGGAGAGCAGCCCTATGCGTTTCATTGTGGTATTGAAAACACGATTTTGCCAAATTGCAGTCCCCTGTCCATGCGTTGGAATGCATTATTGCCATCGGAGAGGGAGTAGACGCTGTCCACCACCGGCGTAATGCGATGTTGGGCCACAAAATCCACCATATCCTGGAATTCCTGGTCTGTTCCCATCGAAGTGCCGTGGATACTGATTTGCCGCCAGAAAAGATGCTGGGGTGAAAAGGTTGCCAATCCTTTGCCGCCGCCATACACAACAATACAACCACCCGGGCGACATAACCTCACAAGATGGGCAAAGGCTTCTCCGCCGGCGCTATCCACAATCACATCGAAATCGACAGCCAGGGCCGACAACTGTTTTTGCCAGTCCGCATCCCTGTAGTTAACACCTCCGGTTATACCCAGCTTTTTGGCGCGCTGCAATTTTTCGGCTGATCCCGAAGTAACCCACACCTCTGCGCCGGCAGCTAAGGCTAATTGAGCTGTCATGAGGGCCACACCGCCACCGATACCCGTCACAAGTACCCGCTGCCCACTTTGCAAGCGTGCCTTTGTAAAAAGCGCCCTATAAGCCGTAAGTCCGCCCAAAGGCAATGCCGCTGCCTGCTCCCAACTCAAATGAGCGGGTTTGGACGCCAGCCTGTCAGCCGAAACAAGTACGCGTTGGGCAAAAGTTCCGTCGATAGGCATACCCAGCACCTGGTAATTCCTGGAGGGATAAGCCGGGTTATCGCCCCACCCGGTTCCAGGATTGATAATTACTTCGCGGCCATTATACAAACCGGCGCCATCAGAGCCCAACACGGACGGCGTGCGGATATTAGGGTATAGGCCCTGTGTGATAAACACATCGCGGTGGTTGAGCGCTGCCGCGCGTAATTGCACGAGCACTTCGCCGTCGCCGGGAGCAGGGTCGGGATAATCGCCAAATTGCAGCGCTTCGCCTGGTGCGTTGTAAACGAGGGCTTTCATTGTTAGTAATTGTTTAGGAGGGTTTATGAGGGGTTTAGCGATTGGGTTTAGCGGTTGGGTTTAGCGATTGGGTATAGAAAACTAAACCCTAACGCTAAACTGCCGAAGGCACTAAACCCTACTCAACATTATATATCAACAACCGAAGCGGTATCTTTCACCAGTTCGGGAAGGATCTTTTTCAACTGGTCGATCACAAAATCAATTTCTTCCATCGTATTAAAATGCGAAAAAGAAAAGCGTATCGTTTTGCGGTCGGAGTTGCCATGCAGGGCGGCGATCACGTGAGAACCCGCATCGGCGCCCGAACTACAGGCGCTGCCGCCCGACACGCTTACGCCGTTAATATCTAAATTAAACAACAACAAATCGCCTTTGGGCGAAGCGGGGAAAGATACGCTCAGCACTTTGTAATTGCCGTTATCGGGGTCGCCGTTAAATTGGATATCTTCAAATTCGCTCTCCAGGCGCGCTTTAAAATAATTGCGCACCGCGGTGATATGCGCGCGGTTTTGCTCCATATTTTCCACCGCCACCTCCATGGCCTTCGCCAAACCGATAATACCGTGCAGGTTTTCGGTACCGGCACGCATATTGCGCTCCTGAGCGCCGCCGTCGATAAAAGGCTTGACGATATTCTCCTTATTCATATAAAGAAAACCGATGCCTTTGGGGCCGTGGAATTTATGGGCCGAGCCGGTCAGAAAATTCACCTTTATCTCGCTCAAATTGATAGAAAAAAAGGCCATCGTCTGCACTGTATCCGTATGAAACAAAGCGTTGTATTGCTGACACAACCGGGACACTTCCGCCAGGTCGATCATAGTGCCGATTTCATTATTAGCGTGCATAAGGGATACCAGTGTTTTGGTATCGTCTTCGCGAAGCCATTGCTCCAGTTGCGCCATATCGATGCGGCCCTTTTCGTCGACCGACAGGTATTTTACTTCGGCCTGCTCTCCATTCGAAATGCTATCGAGGCTATGCAACACACAGTGGTGTTCGGTGGGCGAGCTTATAATGCGCCTCACGCCCAGGTCGCGCACCGAGCATTTGAGCGCCATATTATTTGATTCGGTGCCGCACGAAGTGAAGATAATCTCGCCTATAGAAGCGCCGAGATAATTGGCCACCTTTTTTCTGGCCTGTTCGATAGCGGCACGGGCCACCCGGCCTTCTGCGTGTATCGACGACGGATTACCGTGGTATTGATTCATTGCGGCCACCATAAATTCGATCACCTGGGGATCCATTTGCGTAGTGGCGGCATTGTCCAGATATACTCTTTTCATAAGTTGAGTTGGTTAGGATAAACGTATTATAACTGGTTATCGACTACCTGTCTTACATCAAGCACCAGTTTATCGGCAACGGCCTGGCTTGTACCCTCAGCATAAATGCGGATAATCGGTTCGGTATTCGATTTGCGCAGGTGCACCCAGCCATCGGCGAAATCTATTTTGAGTCCGTCTTCGGTATTACACTGTTCATTTTGGTAATGTTGATAGAGGGCTTGCAGTATTTTTTCCAGGTCGGTATCGGGGGTTAGCGCTATTTTATCTTTAATCATAAAATACTGGGGGTAGCCTGCTTTTAGTTCCGCCAGGGATTTTCCGGAGCGGGCAAGGTGCGACAACAAGAGCGCGATGCCTGCCAGCGCATCGCGGCCATAGTGGAGATCGGGCACGATAATTCCGCCGTTGCCTTCGCCGCCGATCGTGGCGCCTACGGCTTTCATTTTTTCTACCACGTTGACTTCGCCCACGGCGGCGGCGTAATATTCGCATCCGTGGCGGCGCGACACATCGCGCAAGGCCCGGCTCGAAGACAAATTAGACACCGTGGGGCCTGGCTGGTGCGGCAAAATATAATCGGCGACGGCCACCAGCGTATATTCTTCGCCGAACATCGCGCCGTCGGCACACACCAGGGCGAGGCGGTCCACATCGGGGTCTACGGCGATGCCCAGGTCGGCTCCGCTATGCCGGACGGTTTCTGAAAGTTCGCTGAGGTGCTCGGGCAGCGGTTCGGGGTTGTGGGCAAACCGGCCGTTTACCTCGGCATTGATCGCGAGCACCTCGCAGCCCAGTTGTTCGAGCAAGGGCGTTACCGACAGGGCGCCAGTGGAGTTGACGCAGTCGACCACCACTTTAAAGGCTCTTTTGCGGATGACCTCCGCATCCACCAGGGGCAGGGCGAGAATTTTTTCGATATGTTGCGCTATGGCGCCTTCTTTTTTGCGATACGTACCGATGTTTTCCACGCTGCAATAGCGGATAGCGCCCTGTGCCAGCAGGTCGAGCAGAGCCTGGCCGTCGGCGGCGGAGATAAACTCGCCTTTTTCGTTGAGAAACTTGAGTGCATTCCACTCCACGGGGTTGTGGCTGGCTGTGACAATAATGCCGGCGCCGGCGCCCAGTTCGGTGACGGCCATCTCCACCGTGGGCGTGGTAGAAAGGCCCAGATCGATCACGTCGATACCCAGTCCTACCAGCGTATTGGCAACCAGGCTACTGACCATTTTGCCCGAAGGGCGGCCGTCGCGGCCCAACACCACTTTGGGGGTCCCTCCCCTTTCCAACAACCAAAAGCCAAAGGCGGCTGCGCATTCCACTACATCTTGCGGGGTCAGATTTTCGCCTGCCTGTCCTCCGATAGTGCCTCTTATTCCAGAAATTGATTTGATCAGTGTCAACGTGAAATAGTTTTGCTGCAAAGTTACGTATAGCAACCGGTTTTTTATGCCAGTTGTGCTAACTTTGCCGTCAAACCCGATTGGCAGATGCATCAGGAAGAAGATTGGTTTATCCACTGGTTTGACTCCCCGTATTACCACACGCTTTATAAAAATCGCGACGAAAAAGAGGCCCATACTTTTATCGATCAATTACTAGCCGAATTGTCGCCAGTGGCCCAATCGCGCATCCTCGACCTGGCCTGCGGGCGGGGTCGCTACTCGCGTTATTTGGCCGACAAAGGTTATGAAGTGACGGGAGTAGATCTTTCCCCATCCAGCATAGCTTATGCGCAGCAATTTGAGCGAGAGAACCTTTCCTTTTTCGTACACGACATGCGGACTTTATACCGTACCAACTACTTTGACTATATTTTCAACTTTTTCACCAGCTTTGGGTATTTCCACCGCGAAAAAGACGAAGTTAATGTGTTAAAAAATGTGGCACGGGGATTGAAGCCATCGGGGGTATTTGTACTCGACTTTTTCAACAGCCGTTATGTGAGAAACCGCTTGATGGGCTCGGATAACAAAACCATAGATGGTATTCATTTCAAATTACATAAATGGATCAACCACCATTTTGTACATAAATCAATTGATATTGATGAGGATGGGCAGGTTTTTCATTTTGAAGAAAAAGTGAGGCTGTATGAACTGTCCGATTTTCAGCGATTATTTTCGCTGGCCGGTTTAACCATTGCACACACATACGGCAACTATCAACTGAGCGCTTTTGACGAAAATGAAAGTCCCAGACTAATCATCGTAAGCCGGAAAATATGAACGAACTCCTTCAACTCGACCAGGCTCTGTTTTACTGGATCAACAATGACTGGCACACGCCCTGGCTCGATGCTATCATGCCATACTGGCGCGACAAAAGCTTCTGGATACCGCTATATGCGATCGGGGTGGCGCTGGTAGTATGGAAATACCGGCTAAAAAGCCTCTATTTCCTGGTGGCGGTGGCCATCACTATTGCCGTAGCCGACCAAACCAGCAGCGAACTCATCAAAAAAAATGTAAAAAGGCTGCGGCCCTGCAACGACCCCGAGGTAAAAACCCAGGTCGATCTGTTGATTCCCTGCGGGGTAGGATATAGTTTCACTTCCTCACACGCTGCCAACCACTTTGCACTGGCGGCTTTTCTGAGTTTAACGCTAGGGCGCCGTTACCGCCGTATCCGCGTGCCGCTGTATGTATGGGCGGGCTCTATTGCGCTGGGGCAGGTGTACGTGGGGGTGCATTATCCGCTGGATATTACGATAGGCGCGCTGCTGGGGGTGCTTGTGGGTTGGGCGATGAGCAGGTTGTATTTGAGGTGGTTTTCCTTAGAGGTGACAGGGTGACACGGTGACACGGTGACAGGGGGTTATTGAATACCTTGTCACCCTGTCACCTTGTCACCCTGTCACCCTGTCACCCAAAAAGTAAAATTGGCGACGAAAAGCGGGTTTGCAAGCCGGGCATAGTATATAAGGCCTAAATTTCCGAAACAAAAGGAAATGTGCTTGCCTGTAATTTATTCACATACAATGTATTGTCTTTCTTTAAAACACAAAAAAAAAGAAAGCTTTTAAATTTACAGATTTTCACTAATTTCGCCTGGCAGGCCAAATAATTTTCTAATCAAACACAGGTGAATGGTATGAAAATTCTACAAAACCACCATATTCTAAATATAATTCTATTTTTTGGCATCATACAAGGCGCCATCGCACAGACCGTAATCCGCGGGGAAGTAGTGGATGACAACAGTGGCGAAGCGCTCATCAATGCCAGCGTGATCATCAAAGGCACCACAGAGGGCATGGTCACCGATTTTGACGGCAAATTCGAGATCAGTACGAACCAGCGTTTGCCGTTCACGCTTACCGTAAGCTACGTCGGCTATACAGAGTTGGAAGTACCCGTAGCTTCGGCGAATACAGCGTTAAAAATCAGGCTTAAAGAAGACGCCTTCACCATTTCCGGGGTGGAAGTCACCGGTCGTCGCATCTCAGAGAAGCAGCGGCAGTCGGCGCTCACCGTAGAAACCCTCGACAACATAGCTATCAGGGAAACGCCCGCGGCCAACTTTTACGATGGCCTGGGTTCGCTCAAAGAAGTCGACTTAACGGCGGCCAGTCTGGGCTTCAAAATCATCAACACCCGCGGCTTCAACAGCACCAGTCCGGTGCGATCGCTGCAGATCATCGACGGCGTCGACAACCAGTCGCCGGGGCTCAACTTCTCGCTGGGCAACTTCCTGGGCGCCTCCGAGCTCGACGTCAACCGCGTCAACATGGTAGTGGGCGCCAGTTCGGCCTTTTACGGCCCCAACGCCTTCAACGGCGTGATCAGCATGGAAACCAAAGATCCCTACCTGCACCACGGCCTGTCGGCCACCCTCAAAGTGGGCGAGCGCAACCTGCTCGAAGGCGGTTTCCGCTACGCCGATGCATTTGAAAACAAAGCAGGCTTCCATACTTTTGGCTACAAGCTCAACATGTACTACTTCCGGGCCGACGACTGGGAGGCAGATAATTACGATCCCGTATACGACTCAGAAACAGATCAATCCAACCCCGGGGGCTTCGACGCGGTGAATATATACGGCGATGAATACCTGGGGCAGAACAATTTTACAAAAGTACTTTCCAGCCCGGGTCTCGGCATCATCCACCGTCGCGGTTATCAGGAGAAAGACCTGGTGGATTACAATTCCAGAAACCTCAAGTTGGGAGCGGCTTTCCATTTCAGGCTGAAACCTTCACTAGACGTGCTGTCGCCGACACTCATTCTGTCTTCTAATTTCAGTACGGGCACCACGGTATACCAGGGCGACAACCGCTATAGCCTGCGCGACATCAAATTTTACCAGCACAGGATTGAGCTCAAAAAAGAAGACACCTATTTCCTGCGTTTTTATGCCACCCACGAAGACGCCGGCAGGTCTTACGATCCCTATTTTACTGCTTTGCAGCTACAAGAGAACGCCAAAGAAAACGATTATTGGCGGGCCTCTTACAAGGCTTATTGGGATATCTTCGTATCCCCCCAGATCAAAGCCCGCGAAGGATACCCCAATCCGCTGGATTACCTGGGGCGCCCTGCCGAATTCCAGGCTGCCGTTAGCACTTTTTTGAGTGACCCCCAACTTGAGGCGTTGTTATTCCAATGGCACGAAGCCGCCCAACATTACGCCAACCAGGCCGACCCCATCATCGGCGCCGAAGCCTTTTACGACCCTCACCCCGACTCGCTTACGTACGACCGCTTCCGGGAAGAATTCAACAGCATTACTTCGCGCATTTCTTATACGGAAGGCGGCACGCGCTTTTACGACAAATCGGCCCTGTTTCATTCCCATGGCGAATACCGGTTTAACGATATAGTGCAACAAAATACGATTACCGATCTCGACCTCGTATTTGGCGCCAATGCCCGCTTATACAGGCCCGATTCGAGAGGTTCCATCCTGCTCGACACCTTCGGACGCAAAATCGACACTTACGAATACGGCATTTATGGCGGCGGCACCATGGAGTTCAACAAAACCTTGAAAATCAATGCCTCGGTGCGTTTGGATAAAAACCAGAACTTCGACTACCTGCTTTCTCCGGCGGCTTCTATGGTTTACACCCCAAATCCCAACCACACTTTACGGGCCTCTTTTTCCTCGGCCATCCGCAACCCTACGCTTGCCGACCAATACCTGTTTTATAATGTAGGCAGGGCTATTCTGATTGGAAATTTGGAAGGTTTTCAGGACCTTGTCACCGTTGAATCGTTGATCGATTATCTCAATACCAACAATTCCGATACCTTAAGATATTTTGACGTTGCTCCCATCGAACCCGAAAAGGTTAGAACACTCGAAGCCGGGTATCGCACACTGATTGGCGATCATCTCTATATGGACGCCACTTATTACTACAGCTTCTATCGCGATTTCATCGGTTATAATATCGGCGTAGACGCTACATTCGACCAACTGACGGGGTTGCCCACTAAAGCACAGGCTTATCGCGTAGCCGCCAACGCCACGGATAACGTAACCACGCAAGGTTTTTCGCTGGGGCTCAACTATTACTTCAGCAAATACTACGTGGTGAACGGCAACTACTCGTGGAACAAGCTGAATACAGCCTCAGACGATCCGATCATTCCGGCATTCAACACACCCGAACATAAGTTCAATTTCGGTTTGGCCGGTCGCGATATTCCCATTAAATTGGGCCGCCTTGTAATCAACAATTTTGGGTTTAATATTAATTATAAATGGATCGACGGTTTCATTTTTGAGGGATCGCCCCAATTCACGGGTTTTATCCCTTCATACGACCTGCTCGATGCACAGATCAACTGGCGAGCCGCGAAAATCAACACGACATTTAAGCTAGGCGCCTCCAACCTGCTCAATAAACAGACGTTCCAGACTTATGGCGGCCCACGGATTGGCAGATTGGCTTATTTTTCGATTTTGTACGATTTCAAGAAAAAGTAATTTCATTCATTCAAACAACGGCTATATGAAAAAACTCAACCTATTACTTCTGATGCTTTGCTGTGCAGTATTTAGCAGCCAGGCACAAACCCGTTATCTCGACCAGGTGTTCAACCAGGTTAGCGTGACGCCTGGCGTTACCTACGCTACCAATGTTTCGATCCTCACCGGCGCACCCGCTCCGCTGGATCTTAAAATGAACGTATACACTCCTGTTGGCGATGATGAAACAGATCGCCCGGTTGTGATTTACTTCCACACCGGCAGCTTTTTGCCGCAGTATTTCAACGGCCAGATTACGGGCGGATTGCTCGATTCTACAGTTGTAGAAATGTGTACTCGCCTGGCCAAGATGGGTTATGTGGCTATTGCAGCTACCTACCGCCAGGGGTGGCTGCCGCTGGCTCCCGACCAGAACGCGCGCACCAGCACGCTGTTGCAGGCAGCTTATCGCGGCATCCAGGACTCGCGGGCCTGTGTGCGCTTCTTGCGCAAAAGCGTAGCGGAAGCCGGCAACCCCTACGGTATTGATCCCGAGAAAATCGTAATGTGGGGTCAGGGCACCGGCGGTTATATTTCGCTGGGCGCCGCTTACCTCGACTCTTATTCGGAAGTCGTTATCGACAAATTTATCAACACCGAAACCCTGCTGCCTTATATCGATACTACAATACATGGTAACGTGTATGGCACCAACCAGGCATTGTTAAACGTACCCAATCACGTAGGTTATAGCTCCGATTTCAAAATGGCCGTGAATATGGGCGGCGCATTGGGCGATATTTCCTGGATTGACGGCTTTGATAGTGAACCCGCCACCATTGGCTACCATGTGGTTACCGACCCCTTCGCACCGTTTGGCGACGGCCCGGTTATCGTGCCTACTACCGGCGACTTTGTAGTAGCCGTATCGGGCACAAGAACGGCTGTTGCCAAGGCGAATGAATTGGGCAACAACGACGTGTTGGCGGATGTACTCGATTTGCCGAGTCCGCTTACGGCTTATGTGAATGCGCTCAAGCCCATTCCTTTCCAATTCCCGGGCCAGGCGCCAACTACGTTGGGTGAAGACCATATCTATCCCCTGATACCGCCAAACTTCCGCGTGGAATCAGGCCCGTGGGACTGGTGGAGCAAGCCGCTGCTCGACGCCATCATACCGGCTGTCAATGCTACTTACGGCACCACGTTCAACTCCGATTCACTGCATCATGACGGCCTGCTTACCAACCCCAATATGTCGCCGCAAAAAGCCCGCGCATATATCGATACGGTACTGACATACTTCGCGCCACGCGCCTGCGCTGCCTTAGGCCTGGGTGATTGCTGTGTCGCGCTCGGGTTTGAATGCGTGACTTCTGTTGAAGACCTGGTGGATGCCGGCGAGGTAGGCCTGTTTGTAGCGCCCAACCCCGCTTCAGAAGAAATGTTCTTCCAGAGCCGTCCCGAGTCGCCGATGCTCGATATTCAGCTTTTCGACTTCAGCGGCCGACTGGTGCAAACGCACAATAACGTGAAGAGCGATGTGTTCCTGCTACAACGAGGGTCGCTGCCTCCGGGCATGTATGTGGCCAAGGTGCGCTTTGAGAAAGGCGTGTCTTCGCAGAAGTTGATATTCAGGTAATACGACTTTAGGACTGTACGACTGTACGACTGTACGACTTGGCGTCGTTTGTTCGTACAGTCGTAAAGTCTTATAGTCGCAAAGTCTCCTACACTCCCTTCAGTACCCCGAGAAAGTCGTCCTTTCGGCGGCGGGAAACGGGAATTCGGGCGCCGTCCTGCATAATGGCAAGGCCGCAGCCGGGATCATTCACAAACTGCCGCACAAACGCAATATTGATGATATGTGATTGGTGCAGGCGAAAAAAACAGGGGCCGGGCAGCATTTGCTCGAAATGTTTTAGATTGCGTGACACCAGGCAGCGCTCCCTGTTGGCGAAATACACAAACGTATAATTGCCGCAACTCTCCAGCCTGGTAATTTCATTTGCTTGCGCAAAAACGCAGCTCGAACCCACGGGTAAAGCGATTTTATCGGGCAGGCTCCCCTTTTGGTTTTGTAGGATTAACGCGTACTGCTGTTGGATAGTCTCCGCATACTGGCGTTGTCTTGCCTTTTTTACGGCCGTATAAAATTCATGGGGTACAAGGGGCTTAAGCAAACAATCAACGGCATTATAGCGGAAGGCGCGGATGGCCGCTTCGTGATGCGCAGTAGTAAAGACTACCTGCGTATTCAATTCCGGCAAGCGGTCGAGTAAATCGAAGCCGGCGCCGTCTTTTAATTCCACATCCAAAAACAGCAGGTCTACCTGCCGGTTGCGCAGCAGATGCTCCGCCTGGTGCAGGCTGTCGGTTTCGCCCACCACCCTGGCGCCGGGGCAATTTTTTGCCAGCAGTTGGCGAATCAGGCTGCACAAGTACCGGCAATTTACAGCCAGCATAATTCGGGTATCAGTTTTCGCGGGTATTGCCGCCGGGTAAGAAGTTGTAGGTAATTGATCAGGCCAATACGATTTGGTTCCCATATAGTATGTGCGTTTTGCTAACCGGACTATACCGGCTTTTTACATACATACCATTGCCTTTTTGTTTGTTACCTCCTTTTTTCGCCTTGTGTATCCCTTAATCCCGCAATCCGGTTCAAGACATCGCCGAATTTCACGGAATACTGACCGAATATCAGGAACCTGAGCAGCCTTGTGACAAGTTGACTATATTTGTCCATCTCCTCGTTCTGGCTTTTCTGAAAAGTAACCGGCGCCCTGTATGCAGTAATTTGCTCCAGTGTGAAATATCGTACATCTATGAAAAAATCATTTTTCGCGGCATTAGCCTTGTTTGTCGTATCAGAAATCTCCGCTCAATTTCTGCCCGAACAAATCATTGCAGGGAGCACCACCGGCTTTTTCGCCGTCCAGGCCGCGGATATCAATGCCGACGGCCATCCCGATCTGGTGAGCATCAGAGGTGTTGATGCGCAGGCTGTATACTGGCACCTCAACGACGGGCAGGGGCATTTCCCGAAAGAGCCTTCGGATTCGCTGGAAATCGAATTCCAGGCCTCCGAAGCCATGATCGACGATTTGAACGGCGACGGCTTTTTGGACCTGGCCTTCCCCGATTTCGTGACCACCGGAAAAGTCATCTGGTATGCCGGCAACGGACAAGGGCAATTTGTGAAACACCCCGTAGAATACGCCGACAATATTCCCGTAGGCAGTATCGATGCAGCAGATATTGACCAGGACGGCGATTTGGATCTGGTATTGCAACAATTACTCTTTTCCTCATTTCAAATCCGATGGGTTGCCAATGATGGCCAGGGCAATTTTTCCAATCCCTATCTTATCGGCGCCCACGACGGCGGCAACACCCGCGTTGAAATCGCCGATTTGAACGCCGATGGATTGCCCGATGTACTCGTGCCCGAACTGTCGGCCTGGTATTTTAATTACGGCCCCGGCTATTTCCAGTCAGCGCCACTCCCCACGGGTCCATATGCGTTGTTCGGCGTGGAAGATGTGGATGGCGATAGCGACAAAGACCTGCTTGCATACGGGTTAAACGGCAATCTGGTATTACACCGCAACATCACGACACAGTTTACCACAGAAGAAATTCCAGTGGCTTACGGCCAGTACGACCGCATATCGGTGGGAGACTACGACAACGACGGCGACCCGGATATGATGTTCAACTCTACCGCCTGGATCGAAAACGACGGCACGGGAGAATTTACGCTGCACAACAGCAGCTTTGATCAGAATAGCCTGTACATAGCGCCCAATATCATACTCCCCACCGCTGTGGATTTTGACGGCGACGGCAGGGTGGAGGCCCTCATACCCGGCGGTGGCTGGGTCGGCCAGGTTGGCCTTTCTACTGGAGGAGAGGTAGTCTCCGACATCATTGTGCCGGATATTGTCGGAGCCTGGGCCCTCAAAACTTTTGATTTCGACGGCGATGGCGATCAGGACATTATGATAACTGCCGACAAGTTGTATTGGTTTGCCAACGAGGGAGGCGGGTTATTCGGCGCCCGGCAAACTGCTACCGATTTGCACCTTATCAGCACCTCGTTCCAATTCGCGGATATCGACGGCGATGCGGACCTCGATATTATAGCTCAATCCTACCAGCTACCCAACAGCCTGTATCCCAGCTATATGTTGCGCAACCTGGGTTTTGGGTTTTATGCCAACCCCATCACCTTGCCTTTTTACGGCCCCGCTCCTCTGCTGCCTTTTGATTTTGACGCAGATGGAGATACGGACATCATCGGCGGCGCGCCGCTGCACTTCGGCGAAAACATCGGCAACGGCAATTTTGCCACTCCGGAAGCCCTGACGGTGTGTTACGCAGGCACTCCCGCCGCAGCCGACATGGACAATGACGGCGACCTCGACATTGCAGTACCTTGCGACCTGGGCGTGACCATCCTGGAAAACGACGGGGCTGCGAATTTTACCGTGGCGCAGGATTTGGCCTTGCCCAACGTTTCGCGCAAAAGCTGGTGGGCCGACCTCGACGGCTCCGGCCTTCTCGATATCGTCGTGGCGCTGGATAGCTCCATCACATGGTTTCCCCGGCTGGCCGACGATACCTTTGGCGCCATGCAGGTGATCTATCAATCGGTAGATTCGGAGATTACACCCCAGCTTATCCAATTGTTCGACCAGGACAGCGACGGCGATGTAGATATTGCAGCCACGGCGTCTCATCATATTTTGATTATAGAAAATGACGGCACGGGAGGTTTTTCCTCCGTATACCAGCCGTTTTACATTCCGTTTATAAGCGATTTGGCGGTAATGGATGTGGACGACGACATGGACCTGGATTTGGTTTTTGCCAACAATCTAATCGTCGGCTGGTTCGAAAACGTAACTACCGAAGCTTATATCTCGGGCACTTGTTATTGGGATAAAAATGAAAACAAACAACGCGATCCCGGCGAACCGCCTTTCCAAAAACAAATCCTACGGCTCAATCCCAGCGGCAAACTCACTTTTACCGATGAAGACGGCAGCTTCCGGTTGTATGCCGATCCCGGGCAGTATGAGTTGCGTATTTCGCCCGACTCCTGTTGGGCGCTTACCACGGACTCGGCCGCTTACCATCTCGATTTCGACGGATACACTCCCCTAGGCGAACTTGATTTCGGTTTAGCGCTCACGGGCACAGAAAAAAAACCTGCGGCCCAAATAGCTACCAGCCCTACGCGCTGCGGTTTTGAAGTGCCGGGTCTCGTCACGATTCTCAACAAAGGCTGCGCCCTGACCAATGCTGTTTTTGACCTTCACCTCGATTCGCTGGTGACATTCATCAGCGCCTCCCCGCCGCCTGACGTGGTGATGCCCGGCTTGCTCAGCTGGCAACCAGCCGATACCTTACTGCCCGGCGATAAACTCGATATTCATTTGGTGTTAAAAATCGCCGGTCCCGAACACCTCGGCGATACCCTCCGGATACTCGGCATCACCCGAGCACTCGACCAGAATGGAAATCCCGAAATCCAGGCCGACTCTACTTTTTTATTTTCTGTCATCAACTGCGCTTACGACCCCAACGACAAGCTCGTTAACCGCGATATGTTACCGGAAAACTACGAAACGGCCGCTTCCGAGCTCGTTTACACCATTCGGTTTCAAAACACCGGCACCGATACGGCTTTTCACATTAATATTCGCGACCGGCTCGCTCCGGAGCTGGATTGGAGCAGCTTCCGGCCATTAGGCGCCAGCCATCCCTATTCCGTCACGCTGGATTCAGCGACCCGCACGGCGGTATTTTCTTTCAGCAATATCCTGCTGCCGGATTCAAGCGCCAACGAATTGGCCAGTCACGGCCTGGTGCAATTTTCCATATACCCGGTTGCTGATTTGCCTCCCGGGACGGTCATCAGCAACCAGGCGGGCATTTATTTCGATTTCAACCCGCCCATTGTGACCAATTACGCCGAAACGTGGGTACAAACCACCGTGGGCGTCCACCAGCCGGTATTTGCGCAAGAAAAAATACGCCTTTGGCCCAATCCAGGTTCAGGGGATATTTTCATCGATTGGGGCGCTCCGATGCCCCCGGCGGGAGGCCGTTTGCTGCTGACCGATCTGACCGGGCGTTTGCTCCGGGAAATTCCCCTGCCCGCTGCTTCCAATCAAAGCCGCCTGGCATTGGGCGATTTACCCCAGGGTATGTACCTGATACACATACTCGCAGAAGGCCGTATCTGGCGGGCAGCCAAAGCCGTAAAGTCAAATTAAAAAATTGAAAACCAATAGTATATGAAATATTATCTGTGTGTTATCGCTGCATTATTTGGCTTGGCAACGGCCCAGGCTCAATACACGCCACCGGTTGTGATCGACAGCAGCGCAAATAATTTTTATGCGCTGGGCGCCGTCGATTGGGACCGCGACGGTGATCTGGATATGCTCGGCAATATTCTCCTCTATATATCTCCTCAATTTAACGCCTATTATGCTTTTGGCTGGTTAGAGAATACGGGCAATAGCTTATCTGCATCGCCGATCATATTGGACACCATTTATTACTCCGAACCTCCTCTGGTGGCAGATTTTAACGGCGACAACCTTTCAGACATCGTATACAACGGCTTCACAGATGCCAACAACACCCTTTTCGTGGTTATCCGGCTACAATTGGAAAGTGGCGGCTTTGGTCCGCCTGTGTTACAATTTCCAAATCCCAGTTATTACAAAAACTATGGCATAGCCGACTTCGACGGCGACGGAGATATAGATTTTGTTTGGACAGACGATGCCTCGCTGAGTTGGTACGAAAACGACGGTACGGGCCATTTTGAACCGCCCCATTTCATTGCCGACCCGGCAGGGAAAATACTGCATACCGCCGACGCCAATTCAGACGGGCTGCCGGACTTGTTTGCCGTGGATGAAGACACCTATGAAGTGTTTTATTTCGGAAACCTCGGCGGCGGCAATTTCTTCCCCAATATACTGGCAGCTACCTTGCCGTATTGGCCGGACCATTTCAAAAATGCCGACCTCGACGGCGACGGGCTGACCGATCTGTTGCCGGTATATCGCGACGGCGGATTGACTCCCGGCCAGTCCTGGCTGAAAAACCTGGGCAATGGGCAGTTTGCCGATCCGCAAGCCCTTGATCCGGCGGCTGATTGGTCGCATTTAGTCAAGGAAATTGCAGCGGGAGATATAGATCTGGACGGCGATGCGGATGTTATCGCCTTCATGACCCGCGATTCGCTGGTTTGGTTTGAAAACACAGGTAGCAGCCAATTTTCTGCCAAATTACTGGCCGTCTGGCCGGAGGTGCAAAACCTGGAGCGGTTAACCCTGGGCAATTTCGATGGCGACGGCCTGCCCGACCTGGTCGCTAATTACTACATTATCGGCCCTATTTTGATAAAAAACCTCGGCAGCGGTCAGTTTGCTCCCCGCCAAACGATACTGCCCAAACTACTGTCACTGACCATAGCGGAGGCTACCGACCTCAACCAGGACGGATTAAAAGACATTTTGGCGATATCGGGCAACGATGGCAAATTGGCCTGGTACCCCAACCTCGGGGGCGGGCAATTCGGGCCAAATCAGATCATTTCCCATACCAATTACAACGGCGCTTTTGCCCATTGCGCCGACCTCGACGGCGACGGAGATACAGACCTACTTTCGGGTATCCCCAAAAAATGGGATACGCCTGTACCCACGCATGAATTAGTGTGGTATCCCAATACAGGCAATGCCACATTCGGCGAAGCCATTAGAGTAACGCCCGACAGCTTCTACCTGCCCGTTCAAAGCGCTGAAATCGCCGATATGGACGGCGACGGTCACCCGGATATCGTTTGTATGGTCGTCACAGCCACGCAGAGTTTGGCCTGGCTGCGTAACGACGGCGCCGGCAATTTCGAATTCCCTTTATTTATCACCCCCGGTGAATATTCAGGTTCATTTTCACTCACCGACCTCGACGGAGATTCGGATAAAGACATATTGGTCAGCTTCAACACCGGTCTCCATTGGCTTGCCAACGATGGAACGGGGCATTTCGGCGCTCCGGCATTAATCGGACCGATAGCTAGTAATTATCCCATCTTTGCCGAAGACCTCGATGCCGACGGCGATATAGACGTTGTTTCCGTCTTCGACTCGTGGTACCCTAACCAGGGCGACCAGACCTTTGGGCCTCCCATTCCCATGCCTACCGACCTGTTTCCTACCCATTATTATGACCTGAACCACGACGCCAAACCCGATCTAATCGGCAATTACGGCGATCTAATAGGTTGGAAGCCCAACCTGGGCAACGGTGTATTTGGCGATCGCATCATCCTTCATTTCAAATATAATCAGCAGAATAGGAACGCCTGGGGAGTTGACGTAGACGGCGACGGCGACCTGGAAATCCTGTACTCCTGGGAATCTGAAATCGGCTATATTGATGATTTTGGCGGGCTGCCTTACATTTCGGGACATTGTTTCTTGGATGAAAATGAAAACGGCTTACGCGACAGCACAGAAATTGGCATTGCGGATATTCAAACTACGCTTCTAGGAGCTTTCCGATTAGCCTACTCGGATGCAGAGGGTCAATTCAGGTTTTACGTAGAGCCGGGAGCATATACCCTATCCTATTTGCCGAGCGATTGTTGGGCGTTGACCAGCGACTCGTCCTCCTGGCATATTGCAGTGTCTGATACAGCCATTTTAGATAAATATTTTGGCTTCAAGCCCACGCTGGGCGTGCGGAAATTGTCCACCATGCTGGCTTCAGGTCCGACCATCTGCGGACAGGACGTAACCTTTTGGCTACAAACACGAAACGACGGCTGCCTGTCTGCTTCCGGAAAAACAGCCCTGGTGAACGAAGAAAACCTTGCCCTCCACTGGGCCGAACCGCCGCCCGACTATGTGGTGGGAGATACGCTATTCTGGCTGGTAGACAGTCTATACCCCGGAGAAATCCAGAAAGTCTATTTATTGTTTCAGGTTGGCGTACTGCCTGCCGGTGACACGTTGCGTATGGCGGCCCTCAGCGAAACCTACGGCGCCGACGGCGTCACGCCCGTATATCGGGATACTTTTTCATTCCAATCCGCAATATTGTGCTCTTATGACCCCAACGACAAACTGGTGGACCGTCCTGAACTTCCGCCCAATTACCAGCCGGAAGACGGCGAACTCATATACACCGTTCGTTTTCAAAACACAGGCAACTACCTGGCTTTCAACATCCGGATACGCGACACCTTAGATGCAGGCCTCGACTGGGCTACTCTGCGTCCGCTGTTTGCCAGCCATGATTTTTTCACCGGCCTCGATATTGAAAATGGTATTGTAGAATTCAATTTCCCGGATATCCTGTTGGCAGATTCGACCTCCAACGAGCCCTTGAGCCATGGCTTTGTCTCCTTTGCCATCCGCCCCAAAGCGGGGCTTGCCGAGGGGACACTCATCCCCAACCGGGCGGGAATTTACTTTGATTACAACCCGCCTGTCATCACCGATTACGCTGAAACGAGAGTGGGTGTAACCGTCAGCGTGCGTCCCGAAAAATCGGCGGACAATTGGGTTTCCTTATTCCCCAATCCGGCGTCCACGGCGATAACCCTGCAATTCAGCCAATCGCCTGGACTAACGCGGGTCAGGATTTTTGATATGCAAGGGCGACCTTGCCTGGATCGACCGCTGGAGACGGCGGGTCTGTCGGCCAGTCTCGACCTGCCGCTTTTACCTGCGGCGGCTTATATCCTGGAAATTACCGGAGAAAACGGCGAGTTGCGCAGAGCTATACTCGTTATTCACCAATAATTATCAAAAAAATAATAACATGCGATTAGCTATAGCCCTTTTATTCCTGAATCTGGCATTTTTCGCTCAGGCGCAATTCAGTCCGGCCACAACCCTCGCTCAAGCCAATGCACCGGACGGCCAAAGTCATCTGGTCCAGGATATGGATAACGACGGCGACTTCGATCTGTTAATATTAGGAACCAATGGTAGCCTGGCTTTGCACCGCAACGAAGGCGGCGGGCAATTCGCCGTACCTGTGATCATCGCAGAATATTTGACTGCCATGCCCTTTTTTGTAGATTTCAACTACGACAACCTGCCCGATATGATCGTGCCCTGCGGCGGCGGGTTCAATTGCTGGATGCCCAACGACGGCGACGGCACCTACAGCAACATGGTGCCCATCGGTCCATTCGGCGTTTTTAAGGTCGTAGATATGAACCACGACGGGGAAATGGATCTTTTTGACGGCTTTAAATGGCTGGAAAATGAGGGTTTCGGGATTTTTATCGACCAGCACGAGTTTTTCATCCCCGACCCCTCGTACGAATATCTCATTGATTTCGTAGATATAAATGGAGATGGCTTACTCGATATAGTCTTCAGAAATATTTTCAGTAATAACATTTTTTGGCGTGCACAATTGCCCAATATCACCCTGAGCCCGGTAGCGAACTTAATACCTTATAACTATAACGGCCAACAGCAATTAGTCGACCTCGATAACGACGGCGATATAGATATTGTGGATCATATAGATAACCCCGCGCCCTATGGGGTATTTATACAATGGCGGGAAAACGACGGCGCCGGCGGGTATTTACCTCCTGTTGAACTGGCACAAACTTACAATGGAGAATATAGCTTATTGGATATTAATGGGGATGGTTTTACGGATATTTCCTTCCGGAATATTGATGGACAACTGGCCTGGCTCCGCAATGAGGGCGGCGGTCAGTTTATCCAAATTAATACTGGCATCGTTCCTTATGGCAATTGGGAAATAGCCGATATTTCCGGAGATGGGTACATCGATTTCGTTTTTGTGCATGGCGCCTCCTATTCCGACGGCGCCGGCGGCTACGGGCCGGTAACCAGTTATTATCCCGAAATTGGCGTTGTACCGAACCTGTCGATAGCCGATGTAAACGCCGATGGGCATCGCGACATCGTTTTTTCTGACCAAACCAAGCTGGAAATGGGTTGGTACCGTAACAGCGGGCAAGAGGATTTTGAAAAAAATATCGTCCAAACCAGTTTCGAAAACTACGCGTTGGTAGACGATCTCAACGGCGACGGCTATCCGGAGATCATTGGTGGGCGCATTGACAATACGCAATTGATCTGGCAGGGCGCCCCCGGGGGCAATTACGGCCCACCCGACACCCTTGTGCGCGGTTTTGAAGGCGCCTTTATTTCGGAAATGGTCGACCTCAACGGCGACGGACTCCGCGACTGGCATATTCTCACCGATGCGCTGGCGCCAGTCTATATAGACGCTTGGATGTACAACGAAGGTAATGGCCAGTTTTCCAACCTGGAAACATTCAATGTATCGCCGATAGGCCTCGCCGACATAGATGGCGACGGGTTAACAGATTTTATTTCCACTCAGTTTTTCCCCTCTCCCGAATTATTTTGGCAAAAAAACCTGACGAATGGCAACGTCGGTCCACCCATCACCCTTGGTCCATATTATTCCATAGGCGCCGCCGGTGCTGATCTGGATCAAGATGGCGATACCGACGTAGTTGCAAGAGCCGATGCCAATATCAACGGCGAAATATACTACCTGATCTGGCTCGAAAACCAGGATAACGGCAATACCTGGGTAGCGCATCCGATCTCGCAATTTGGCACATTACCCCTCGGTTTCGCCGATTTTAACCAGGATGGCTTGATAGATATTTATACCGGTGAGGCCCACAATTTTTCGGCGGATACCCTCAATATCAAGTGGTACGCCAACGAGGGGGCGGGTAATTTTTCGGCTGCGAGCTTCCTGGGGCGTCGCAATTTTCTCCGTTCGCTGGAAGCCGTCGACCTGGATCAGGACGGCGACCCGGACCTCCTTTTCAGTGACGAACAAGGCATCGGCTGGTTTGAAAACCAACACGGCACACCTTCCATACAGGGCATCTGTTTTTGGGATGAAAATGCCAACGGGCAGCAAGACAGCCTCGAACTCCCGCTGGCAGGCGTAAAAATCAGCCTGGAACCCGCCGGACAAACCACCTACACGAATGAAGAAGGCGCCTTCCGGTTTTTCGCCGGGGCCGGCGATTTTATGCTGAGTGCCGAGCCGGACGCGTGCTTTGCGATCACGACCGATCCTGCTGCCTTCCAGATTCAGTTGCCACTTCAAAACCCCGATTCCCTATTCGCTTTCGGTTTCAAAAGCAATGACGAAGCGGCCATGATGACCACCTCCATTGCTTCGGCGTCAACGCGATGCGGCTTCAACACGTCATTTTGGATTACCCTTAAAAACGAAGGTTGCTCGCCGGCAGCGGCGGCTTTTTTAATGGAATCCAACGGCCTCGTCACATTTGTATCAGCAGTGCCGGCGCCGGCGCTTGTACAGGGCGACTCCATCGTCTGGATTAGTGCCGACTCTCTTCAGCCCGGCGAAACGCGCGTTATCACAGCCCTCTTGAACGTGGCGGGCGTTGAACACCTTGGCGAGACCATCGAATTGACCGGTTTGGCCTGGGCCCTGGATACGTTTGGCATCCCGATTCTACCGCCTGCTACTTCGTTTTACGCTTCGCAAATCAACTGCGCGTACGACCCCAACGATAAGATGGTGAACCTGCGATCGGTTGCCCCCGACTACAATCCGGCGTTTTCCGAACTCATCTATACCATCCGGTTTCAGAATACGGGGACTGATACTGCGTTCACCGTCAGGGTACTCGACACCCTCTCTACTGCATTGGACTGGAGCACTTTCCGTCCGATCGGTGCGAGTCATGCCCATGCGATCACGTTGGACGGCTTGAACGGCACTGTAATCTATGAGTTCGATCAAATTTTGCTGCCCGACAGCACCATCAACGAGCCGGCCAGCCACGGGTTCATTTCTTTTGCCATACAGTTGAAACCGGAGTTGCCGCCGGGTATAGTAGTAGCCAACACAGCGGCTATCTATTTTGATTTCAATCCGCCCGTAATGACCAATACCGTAGAAACGACCGTAGAATTACCGGTATCCGTATCATCTGAAAAAGGCCGGCCCTGGCCGGTTCAGCTCAATCCCAATCCCAACGACGGTCACTTTAGCGTTGGCCTTCCGGAGCCCGCTACACCCGGCACAGTCTTCCGCGTCATCGGCCTCACCGGGCAGGTATTACTGGAAAAAAGGGCAGAAGCCGGCAGTGCGAAGTATAACCTGCAAGTGGGCGATTTGCCGGCTGGATTGTACCTGCTGCAAGTAGTAGCTGAAGGGAGGGTGATGGGTGTGGGGAGGTTTGTGAAAAAGTAGATTATTTCATGCTTCAACAATACAATTTCGGGGCATAGTCATACCGGTGGGCTAAAGCTATCGTAAGCGAATAATTTTTCCATCGTCACTACCTGGTCAATTTGTCCGGAATTGACGGGACTGTGGCTCAACGGGTATGTTGTGACCAGCGTATTGAACAACTGCTTTTTGGTACCGGATAGTCGGCGGAATTTTTCCCGTCGCAGGCGAAGATAATCAGCGTAGGCGTCTGTGAGCCGAAAATCATCGCCGTAGAATTTTATTTCGCATAGGTTCATCGCCCGGTCAGCCCGATCAATGAGCAGGTCAATCTGGAAGCCTTCGCCAGTGGTTTCGGCTTTGTACAGGAAAGTACCGATTTGGGTATGTATTCCCGAAATACCGAGCGCCATTTTGATAGCTTCCGCGTGTTTCAGGCATATATTTTCAAAAGCGTATCCGCACCAGATTCTGTATGCTTCTTTACCTGATTGCAGGAGCCATTCATTTTTGCCCGGAGCGGGTTTACCCTCCACAAAGCGCAGATAAAATAGCGAATACTCATCGGAAAGGCGGTAAACGAAGCCCGTTCCACGCTTTTTGTAAAGCGGGAACCGCATGATGAAAGAGGCTGCTTCGAGTTCGTTCAGTACCTGAGTCAAGCCGCCGCCGTCCTGCATTTTTGACTGGGCAATAATTTCCTGCCGGGTCAAGCCCCGCCATTTTTCGGCCAATGCTTTAATAACACTAACGTGATTTTGGTGCGAAGCAAAAAGCGCTGCGTAAAGATTGTCAAACTCCGTGCGTAAAAAGCCTTCGGGGCTAAAAAACAGGCGGTCAATTGCCTGAGATACAGTTTCTCCGCTTCTCGCCTCTTGCAAGTAAGCCGGCACACCCCCCACCGCCATGTAAAACTGTAGCGTTTGGTAATAATCCCAATGCACGCCTAAGCTTTCGAGAAAAAGTTTGGCTTCTGCCAGTGTAAAAGGTTTGAGGTTGATACGTCGGGTGAGCCGGTTGTGCAAGCCGCCTTTATTCCCTACTACTCTTTGTAGCATCCATGCCGCAGCCGAGCCGCATACCACAATGACGAGATTGGGCTGATACGCCGCCCAGTCGTTCCAGAAATAGCCTAACTCTTCCAAAAACCCGGATTTGGGCGTGGCAATCCAAGGCAATTCATCAAAAAAAACCACCTGCCGGCGGTCAGTATTTTTGGCAAGACTGTTTTTCAGCAATTGAAATGCTTCGTACCAGGTGGCAGGCGGTCGGTTTGCCTGCGCTTCGCCGAAGTGCGTTTTTATCTTTTCAGCAAACTTAAATAACTGGTTTTTCAAAGTCGCATTTTGCGTGCCCGTGAACTCGAATGCCAAATGCCCGGCGTATACGTTTTTGACCAAAAACGTTTTCCCGATACGCCGCCTCCCATATATGGCAATGAATTCCGCCCTTGGTGTTTCGAGCGCTTCGAGCAGTACGCGACTTTCATTTTTTCTGCCTATCATTTCAGAATAAATTTATATTCCGCTGGAATTGTGTAAAAATATACATTTTCAGCGAAATATAACAACAAATCCTGCTGAAAGTGTAGTAAATGGTGAAGCCGCTTATCAATGCCTTCCAACCAAATCTCACCCAATCCCGACCAAATCCCATTTCCTCTACCCAAAAATCCAAAGTTGTATTATCTTTATTGCATACTGAAAGTCCCCCCCCCCCTACTTCATCGCTCTCCATCTGGCTAAAGGATTCTTCCCGGCTTGAGTGTGAGGGGGTGTGAGAGTGAGCGTGTGAGATTATCGTTGATCCCTCCCTCCCTCTCTCCCTCAAGCCCCGATTATATCATTGACTAAACACAGCTCTATGCGCCCAGTTTTACGCCACCTGTTCATCCTTGCAATCAGCTTATTGCTGACCGCTCCGGCCTCCGCCCAATTCCAGCGCCAATTCGGCACTAATCTGGATGAAACTTTCAACAAAGTCATCAAAAGCGGGACCAACTATTACGTACTTGGCACGGCAGAAATCACCAACGGACAGCAGCCCCGCGCCACCGTGACCCGCCTCAACGCCGACGGCGAACTGCAATGGACCCTGAGCGTCAATACCGCCTCGCAGTGGAACGACGCCGTGCTAACTCCAACCGGCGACCTGCTGGTGGTGGGCCGCTCCCTGCCCGATGACAATACCAGCCGGGGTATTATGGGCCGCGTGACCTCCACCGGTACGTTTACCTGGCTGCGCTCCTACGACCAACCCAACCGCGACGGCTTCGACCGCATTGTGCGCAACCCCGTACCGCAGACCGGCACGCACCCTTATTATGTGCTCGGACACCAGTTGCAAGCCTTGCCGGCTGTTGACGACGTCTTCCTGATGAATATCGACGAAAACGGCGATATCAACTGGAAAAAAATATACCTCAGCAGCGCCGATGACGAATTCACCAACGTCCTGCTGGCTATGCCCAACGGCGACCTCATCCTGGCCGGCCATCGCGGCGGCGAAGGTCTCGTCATGCGGGCCAATAATACCGGCGCCCTGTTTAACGGCGCTACGCCGTCGCAGCCCTTTACTTATATCGACGTGGCCTCCGCCGGCGGCGCCGGCTTTTACGCCGTGGGGTATAATTTTCAGCAGGAAAAAGTGCAACTCATTTCCTTCGACGTAGACCTGCTCAACCAATGGGAGGTGACCGTCAATGGGTTTACGGCGGTGAACAATGTCTTCACCGCTGCCGGCAGCATCTTTCTGGGAGGGCGAAAAGTCAGGGAGGCCTGCGCCAGGATATCCGTAAGCGGAGGCGACCCCCAATTGTTGTGGACAAAAACCCTCGACAACGGCGTATTGTCGCAAACCGCCTCCCATCTCTCCTTTTTATCGCCCGCCCAGATCGCTTATGTCGACGGCAGGACGATAGAAACCGGCGGTTTTGGACAAAACTGCGCCTTTATGTCGCTGAGCGACCTGGAGCTCAATACCTGCATGACCGAAGTGGAAGACGACGTTTTCCTCACGTCGGTCAGCACCCTGTATAACGGCCCGGTGCTGCCCGATATCGAGTTTTACGACGAGCCCATGGGGACCAACCTTACTGGTGGGCCGAGGACCTGGCAGCAGGGGGAGGCGTGTATGCCCTTGTCGTGTACCGCGGACTTTAGTTTTCAATTCCCAAATTGCGACCCCACGGTCAGCTTTACCAATTTGTCTACCGGTTCGGGGCAACTCAGTTATTTCTGGGATTTCGGCTTAACGGTTTTAGGCATACCTCAAACTTCAGTTGCCGCCAACCCTTTTTACACCTACATGGCCCAATGCGGTACCTACAACGTATGCCTTACGGTGACCGGTCCAGGCTGTTCGAACACAATATGTAAACCGGTAACGATCAAGTATACCCAAACACCCGTGATGGTATGCCCGCCGACCGCCACCGTGGCATGTAATACGGGTATCTCGCCCACCATTACCGGATTTCCTACCCTGACTGGCGCCTGTGCGGCCCACAATTTTACCTATACCGACGTCATGAGCGGGTCGATGCCCTGCAATGGCACGGTGACCCGCACCTGGACGGTGATGGACGACTGCGGCACAACGCATACTTGTATACAAACAATACTCGTACAAGACAACGTGCCGCCGACAGCCCAGTGTGAGCCGGGGTTTGGTTTGTCATTGGATGAGGTTACTTGCAGCGTTGCGCTTGATCCGGAAATGATCAATAATGGTTCTTTTGATAATTGTCAAATACAATCCGTCAGTATAAACCCTGCCGTACTCAACGGTTGCGGCAATCATACGGTGACGCTTACGGTGACTGATTTGTGTAATAATACGAGTACTTGTACTACCCCCATACAAACCATAGAAATCACCCCTCCATTGATGACCTGCCCCCCCAACACCCAGGTATCGTGTGATACGGATGCCTTGCCCGCGATGACCGGCACGGCTGTAGCCAACGACAACTGTGATCCTAGCCCTGTAGTTAGTTACACAGACGTCGCCTCCGGGCCGATCCCCTGCGGTGGGCAGATCATCCGCACCTGGACGGCCAGGGACAATTGCGATAACGAAAGTACTTGCCAGCAGGTAATTACGGTACAGGATAACATCCCCCCGACTATCACATGCCCCTCCAATATGACTGTCACAGCTACTCCGCCGCTCTGTACGGCAATTGTGAACAACATCACCTGGAGCAGCGTATCGGATAATTGTGCTTTGCAGTCTATGGTCTTTGTCGTAAGCGGCGCTACCACCAATTTCGGTATCAACGACGCCAGCGGGTCGACTTTCAACGTGGGCCTTTCAACGGTTACCTATACCGTATCCGATGCTTGCGGCAATCCTGCTTCCTGTTCTTTTGACGTATTGGTAGATGAAAATGTACCACCCACAGCCATTTGTCTATCCGGTGTAGGTCTTTTGCTGGATGCCACCTGCACGGCCAGTTTATCACCCGGCATGATCGACGACGGCTCATTCGACAATTGCCAGATACAATCGATGAGCGTTAGCCCCAATACCTTTAACCAATGCGGTATTTTTCCGGTAGTATTGACCGTAATTGACCAGTCGGGCAACAGCAGCACCTGCAACAGTAGCGTGCAGGTTGCAGATGGTATTGTGCCTACAGCATTGTGTAGCGGCATTGGTGTAAACCTCGATGCCAACTGCGTGGCATTCATCACCCCTGAGCTTGTTGACGGCGGCTCGTATGATAATTGCCCCATACAATCGATGAGTGTAAATCCCAGCGTACTTATCGGCTGCGGCGTGTTTCCGGTCACCCTTACTGTGACGGATAACTGCGGAAATAGCAGCAATTGCGTGGCGATGGTACAAACCATTGAGAGCGTGCCGCCTGACATAATGTGCCCTCCGAATATTTCCGTAGAATGCGGCTACAATAGCGCTCCCGGCTTAACCGGCATAGCTACGGCCACCGACGATTGCATCCCGGCGCCGACGGTCAGCTACACCGACTTTCTCAATCCGGGGCCGACCCCTTGTGAAGGCGTCATTGAAAGAACATGGTTAGCCACCGACTTCTGCGGCAATACAGCGACTTGTACCCAGTTTATCAATTTCGCCGACCTCATTGTGCCTGATGCCCTATGCACGGGCGGCATAGGCATAGACCTGGATGCCAGTTGCGTAGCAACCGTTCCTGCAAGTCTGATAGACGTAGGATCTTCTGATAATTGCCAGATACAAAGTATGAGTGTTAGTCCTGCCAGCTTCAATCAATGCGGCACGTTTCCGGTTACCCTAACCGTGACCGACTGGTGCGGCAATACCAGTACTTGTGCCAGCCAGGTACAGGTAGGCGACCCGTTCGCACCGATGATTACTTGTGTGCCCAGTTTTTCGGTAATCGCAGCTCCGCCGGTCTGTACAACCGTTGTCAACGGCTTGCAATGGACCTCGCTGAGCGATAATTGCGGAACGCCAACTATTACTTACGAAGTAACGCAAGCCACTACCGCTATAGGAACTGGCGACGTAAGCGGACTTACCTTCAACGAAGGAATTTCCGAAATCACTTATACCGCCACCGACAATTGTGGAAACACGGCTTCGTGTACCTTTGAGTTGGAAGTAGCTTGTGCGGAGGCTGAGGACAATTGTTTCGTTTGGGCCAAACAAATAACGGGCAACGAAGACGACATAGGCCGGTCGATTGCAGTCGATGCTGCCGGAAACGTATATACGGTGGGGACCATCGAAGATAATGCGGATTTAGACCCGGGCCCCGGCGTATTCACCTTAACTTCAAATGGCGGACTGGATATCTTCATCTCCAAACTGGATGCTGCCGGCGATTTTGTGTGGGCCAAGCAGATTGGCGGGATCGGCATATTTGACAATGCTGAAATGATACTCGATGCTTCTGGTAATATCATCCTGGTAGGATTTTTTCACTCCACACTGGACTTTGACCCGGGCCCCGGCGTATTCAACCTCACTTCAGGCGCAGGGGGAGATAAGTTTATTTGCAAATGGGACGCCTCCGGCAACTTTATTTGGGCAAAAAAAATAGTAGAAGCCATCGGTGCGCCGTCTGCCGGTGCCTCAATTGGAGATTTTACTACTGATTTACAGGGTAATATCTATATCGCGGGTTTTATATCCTATGACAATTTTGATCTTGACCCCGGCCCTGGCGCTTTCCCTGTCAACGGGACCAACGGTCGCCTATATTACTTCAAGCTGGATGCCGCAGGCAATTTTGCCGGCGCTGTAATCCTTGCAGGAAGGGGCGATATCAACGGTATTAGAGTAAATGCCTCTGGAGAGGTATTTATTACGGGAGCAATAAATGATTTAACTGATTTTGATCCGGGGCCGGGAACACTCAATTATTATCCCATTGGAGGTTTTGGCGATAACGATATGTATGTAGCCAAATATACTTCAGGTGGCAACATGCTATGGGCAAAACGAATGGGCGGGGGTAGTTCCGATATCAGTTATGCCATAGCCCTGGATGCTACAGGCGGTATTTATTTCACCGGCACTTTTAGCAATAACTGTGATTTTGACCCGGGGCCGGGCGTTTATACAATACCTTTAACCGGTACTACAGACATGTTTGTTGGCAAATTAGATGGCGCGGGCAATTTTGTGTGGGCTGTCGGCATGGGTGGTACCTTTTCCGAGCGGCCCTACGATCTGGAGGTAGATGCAAGCGGGAAAATATTTCTCACTGGCTTTTTTATTTTGACCGTTGATTTTGACCCCGGCCTGGGCGTCTACAATCTCACCTCTCAAGGAAATCCGGATGTATTTGTACTTAAATTGAACGGCGGCGGCAATTTTGTTTCGGCTCAACAATTCACGGGTTTGCTGGAAAAAGAAGGTCTTTCCATAGCAATAGACGCGATGGGTTGTACGTATACTACCGGTTTTTTTAGGGGACTTACCGATTTTGATCCGGGAGTGCCGGTTTACAATCTTACCGGCATTAACCGGGATGTTTTTATCCAAAAAATGTGCCCCTGTCTGCGGATTACCGATACGGAAGAACCTGACGAATTCTCTACCGGCTACTCCCTTTTGCCGTGTTATCCGAACCCATTTGAGCAAACGACCACCATCGAATACGTATTGCCGGTTTCGGCATCAGTGCGCCTTACGGTACACGACCTGTTCGGCAGGGAATTAGCGGTATTGGTCAATCAAACGAAAACGGAGGGAAAACACGACGTTAACTTTAACGCAAGTAATTTACCATCAGGCACTTACTTCTACCATTTGCAGGCGGGTGATTATATCGCTACGCGAAAAATGGTGCTATTGAAAAATAACTAAAAAGGCTGGGGTGTCTTGAACAGGATTTTTAGGATTTTATGATGTACAGGATTTTTTTTCTTCAACTAATCCTGTGTATCCCTCAATCCCGTAATCCTGTTCAAGACTTCGCCGAATTTCACCTCACCCCGACCAAATCCCATTTTCTCCATTCAAAAATCCAAAGTTGTAGTATCTTTATTGACACACTGAAAATTTCCCCCTAATTCATCGCTCTCCATCTGGCTAGCGGTGTGAGCTATAAATTCCACTGAATTCCCACCGAATGTTTTCATTTCAACTTAACCTTGTGTATCCTTTAATCCCGCAATCCTGTTCAAAACCACGCTGAATATCATCAATTTAAACCCGGATTCACCTTTTAGCCATCCCCGTCCAGTCCGATGGGCATACACCCCAATGCCGTTTAAAAGCTTTTGAAAAACTTACCAAATCGCCGTAACCGCAGCGCAGGGCTGCTTCGGTGATATTGTATTGCGCTAGCAAAGCCTTCGCTTTTTCCAGTTTTAATTTGCGAAACCATAACATCGGCGATTCTCCGAAAATCTCCCGGAATGTACGGTGAAAATGATAGGGCGACAGGCAGGCATAGCGGGCAACTTCGTGGAGGGTCAGCGGGGCGTCCCATTGATCGTGCATAAAGGAATGGGCGGCAAGCACTCTCCGGTAAAGCTCTTCTTTTGTAGAAAAACTGCGGGCGTTGATGGAGTTGATTTGTTGCCGGGTCTGACGCTGATCCATTAGCAGGTTTTCAGCAAGACTGAAAAACAGGTCGTGAGAGCAGGTAGGATTATCCTTGCCGGAAGCTGCCATTTGATGGGCAATACGCTGCAATTGGGTAGATAAGCGGCTGGGCTGCCGGTGAAGGTGCTCAAAAAAATGCAAGCTACCGGCGCCGGCCTCCGGAGCGTTGAGGAGTAGCTTGTCATTGCCGCTAAGGGTTCTATTGACATCGGCGAGCAGTTGAGTGGTAAAAAAGGCCATAACGGCTTTTGTACCGGGAGGCGTGGGGAGACACTCCAATTCCGTACCATTATTAACGGTGAAATAGCTGCCCGAATTTATTTTAACAAATTGATTACCCAAAATATATGTTACACTATTACTAAGACAAAACCTTACAGCGGCTGCGGATGTAAATTTCAGATAACGCACTACATTTTCTGCATAAAACAGGCTGTTCGTTTCAATGGGTTGTAGGGCTGGAGAAGCGTTTTCCAGTGTCCAGTAAATGATTTTGCCCATGCTTCGCTTTTTTTTATAAAAAAGACGAACGGCATGGCCACATGGTTGCAGGACAAGCTCACCTTGCCCCCGAAATCAACTTCAGCGTATTGCGCTTGAGGTCATCATAGGCGCCGTTGTTTTGGTTATTAAAAACGAGCAGTGCGATGTCCAAACGGGGGAAATAGCGGAACTCGAAATTTACGCCGCCCGCTGTACCGCCGTGGCCGTAGGTATTTTCTTGTGCATGCCGTTCGAGAATAAGTCCCAGCCCGTAAGGTTGAGCGTCATTTGTACCTTCCGTCCAATCCGTCGTCATCAACTTCAGGCTTTCAGCGCTTACCAACTGATTGTTTTTTAATGCTTTACAAAAGCGAAGCATATCGTAAGCATTGGAATAGCAGCCGCCGGCAGGCGAGCCTTTTTTGAATTGTTTCGCCCTGTTGTTTTGCCAGCCGCCGCCTTCTTTGCGGGCATAAGGCACAACGAGCGGCAGCGTGTTATCGCGGTGGTCGAAAAAACCGCTGTGCGCCATTCCCGCTTTTTTTAAAATATACTGTTCGATATATGGGTAATAATCCTGCCCGCTCGCTTTTTCGATAACTGCCCCCAGCAGCATAAAATTGGAGTTGGAATAATAAGACTCCGTGCCCGGCTCAAATCGAAATCCTTCTTTGTAAATCAGAGGTATATACTGATGCCAGTCGGTAAATTGCAGCATAGCCCCTTCGTTTTCCTTAGTCCAATATTCGGCGATACCGGAGGTGTGTGAAAGCAGGTGTTTGAGCGTCACCCGCTCCGCCCAGGCCTTGTTCGGGAAATCGGGGAAGTAGTCGGTGAGTTTATCCGTCAGTTGCAGCTTGCCCTGCTCCATCAACTGCACGATGGCGGTAGCGGTAAACATCTTGCTGCCCGAGGCCAGCCCGAACAGGCTTTCCGCATTGATTTTCCGGGCGTTTTCCAGGTCGGCGGAACCCCAATATTTTTCAAAAAGCACCTGGTCGCCCTTAGCGATGAGAATGCTGCCGGAGAGGTCATTTTCCCGCTCCAGTTTTTCGATGTAACCGTTGAGCCAGTCCAGCGTTTCCCGCTGTTCGATGCTGCCGTTGGGCAGGGCTATCGGCTCGGCGACTTCGGCGATAAACGCCAATTTGTCAATACGGTGCGGCGCTGAGGTTTCGAGGTAAAACTGGAAATCCTGCCACATCACCTCACCATGTTTGCGGGCATAGATATGCATCACGTAGGTTGTGCCGCCGGGTTTCCGAAACTCCAACCGCTCGCTGTGGTGGTATTCGAGCGGGGCATAATGTTGGTGCAAACTTTGAAAATGCGCGACGATACGCTGTATGCCCAATTTTTCGATGGTGGACGGGGCATAAACTTCTTTGGTAATAATTACTTGTAAAGCTGTATCCGAAGTGTTGACAGCTTCCATGAAGCGTCTCCCCAACTGTTCAATGCCGGGCGATTGGGTGGAGGTCTGGCAGGCGGCTGCCTGGACAAGCAGTAGGGCGGTCAGAAAAAAAAATTGAGTTAGTTTTGGCATGGTGTTAACGCATAATCGAAATCCTTCCCGTTTTGATTTTTCCCGAAGGGATTTCTGTTGTTTTTAATAAATAAATGCCGACAGGTAAATGTCCAATGTTCAGCGTAGTGTTGTTTTTTTTCGATAAAACCAGCCTTCCAATTTCATCAAAAAGGTCAACCTGAAAGGCTCCAGCCTCCATTTCCAGCAGCACAAAATCGCTTGCGGGGTTGGGATAGACTGATAATTTTCCGGCAAGATGGCTTTCATTTACCGAAGAGACAGTACCTGTAACCCGTACCTTCACGGCATTGGGGTCTGCCAACCCGAATCCGCTTGTAAAATATCCCAGCACAGTACCCGTGCTGTCAATCAGGTGTACGGCATCTTCTCCCCAGTCGCCGATCAACAGGTTGCCATTGGGCAGGAAAGCGATACCTTCGGGGTTTGACAGGCCGTCGATGAATACGCCGAGATACTGTCCTGTCGAGCTATACCGAAGTACCTTACCGACCGACCAGTCCTCCACCAGCATATCCCCGTTGTCGTCAAACCAAATATTAGTGGGGCCTTGCAGGATATTTGAATTGATAAACGTGCCGAGGCTGTTGCCCAGCGAATCGAATTTCTGGACGGTACCGTTTGCGCCGTTGCCGAAGATAGCTATATAAAAATTTTTGTCGGCATCCCATATATGCCCAAGGCCTTTGGGGGCCGGGGTTTGGGTAAACTCGTCCACAAAATTGCCGTTGAGGTCAAAGCGGACGACCTTATTTTGGGTTGCGCTCCATTGCGTGACATAAATCAGGCTATCCCAGCCGATAGACATCTTCGAGGGATAGTCGAGCGCATAACCCGAGGAAAAATTGCCCAGGTATTGCCCTGTTTGGCCGTCGTACCGCTTGATAGCCGTATTGCCTGCTCCGGTGACGAGCATCGAGCCGTCGGGATGGAAAACGATGTCTTCGGGGGCGATCAGCCCGCCGGCATTCGGGGCGATGAAGTTGCCTTCGTAATTGCCGTTTTCGTCATATTTTTTGATAGCGTTTGTGCCCCTGCTGTTGACGAAAACTTCGATCTGCGTTTGCGCAAAGCTGCCAAAAGCGAGCAATACGGCGGCAACCGAAACAGTCCATTTTGCGAGAAGCCCACGCGATAAAGTAATAAAAGCCATATTTCAGTCGGGTTTGGTGAATCTTGAACTATAGTTTTTTGTAAATGTATAAAATAGGCTAAAGGGCGGTTTGTCTGTTCTTGCTAAAATGGCATCAACTCGTCTTGAACAGGATTTTTAGGATTTTATGATGTACAGGATGTATCATGTGTATCCCTCAATCCCATAATCTTGTTCAAGACATCGCCGAATATCACCTAACCCCGGCCTAATCCCATTTTCTCCTCTCAAAAATCCAAAGTTGTAGTATCTTTATTGGCATACTGAAAATTTCCCCCTGATTCATCGCTCTCCTTCTGGCTGAAAGTTTCTCCCGGCTTGAGGGAGAGAGTGAGAGAGGGAGGGAGTGAGAGATCAAAGACAAAATTCTCTCCTTCTCTCCTTCCCTCCCTCTCTCCCTCAAACCCCGTATATATCATTGTCAAACCAAGCTAATCACAGTTCTATGCGCCCAGTTTTACGCCACCTGTTCATCCTTGCAATCAGCTTATTGCTGACCGCTCCGGCTTCCGCCCAATTCCAGCGCCAATTCGGCACCAACCTGGATGAAACCTTCAACAAAGTCATCAAAAGCGGGACCAATTATTACGTGCTCGGCACGGCAGAAATTACCAACGGCCAACCGCCACGCGCCACCGTGACCCGCCTCAACGCCGACGGCGAACTGCAATGGACCCTGAGCGTAAATACCGCCTCGCAGTGGAACGACGCCGTGCTCACTCCCAACGGCGACCTGCTCGTGGTGGGCCGCTCCCTGCCCGACGACAATACCAGCCGGGCTATTATGGGAAGGGTTACAGCCACCGGCACGTTCAGTTGGCTGCGCTCCTACGACCAACCCAACCGCGACGGCTTCGACCGCATTGTGCGCAACCCCGCGCCGCAGACCGGTACGCACCCCTATTACGTGCTAGGCCACCAGTTGCAAGCCTTGCCGGCTGTTGACGACGTCTTCCTGATGAATATCGACGAAAACGGCGATATCAACTGGAAAAAAATATACCTCAGCAGCGTCGATGACGAATTCACCAACGTCCTGCTGGCCATGCCCAACGGCGACCTCATCCTGGGCGGCCACCGAAGCGGCGAGGGCCTTATCATGCGGGCCGATAATACCGGCGCCCTGTTTAACGGCGCTACGCCGCCGCAGCCCTTTACGTATATCGACGTAGCCTCCGCCGGCGGCGCCGGCTTTTACGCTGTGGGCTATGATTTCCAACAGGAAAAAGTACACCTCGTGCATTTTGACGTCGATCTGCTCAACCAATGGGAGGTAACCGTCAATGGGTTTACGGCGGTGAACAATGTCTTCACCGCTGCCGGCAGTGTCTTTCTGGGAGGGCGAAAAGTCAGGGAAGCCTGCGCCAGGATGTCCATAGGCGCCGGCGGTCCGACACTGACCTGGGTAAAAACCCTCGACAACGGTGTGCTGACACAAACCAGTTCTCATCTCTCCTTTTTGTCGCCCGCCCAACTCGCTTATGTAGATGGCCGCACCGTAGAAACCGGCGGCTTTGGCCAGAACTGCGCCTTTATGTCGCTGAGCGACCTGGAGCTCAATACCTGCATGACCGAAGTGGAAGACGGCGTAAGTCTCACGTCGGTCAGCACGTTGTTTAACGGCCCGCTACTGCCCGAAATCGAGTTTTACGACGAGCCTATGGGTACCAGCCTCACCGGCGCGCCGAGGACCTGGCAACAGGGCAATGCCTGCCCCGATCCTGCTAACGCAATTATTATCGGGGTGAAATACAAAACATGCGAGGGGCTTCCCTATAGCGACCAAACTCCTATAGCAGGCTGGGAAATCCAGCTATTGAACAGCGAGGGTATAATCATCGGCGAACAAGTCACCGGCGCTGACGGCAGTTATGCTTTCACCGACCTTCCCCTCGGGCAATATTTAGTAAAAGAAATTGCTCAACCCGGCTGGACGCCCAACGTACCGGCAAGCGGTCAACTGGCGGTTACCTTGGCGGCTTCCGAACAACGGATTGTGAATTTTGGCAACTGCCCGCCCCCACCTCAGCAAGTATGTGCTTGCACGGCGGGGAATCAACCCGGGAACAACCTGGCCGCAAATGCCAATTTTTCGGGGGGCAACACGGGTTTCAGCTCCGGATATACCTTCAGCAATTCCTCTCCCCTGCAGCCCGGTCAATACTGGGTGGGCCCGAATCCGAGCCAGATCAACGCCGGCTTTACCAGTTGCGGCGACCACACCACAGGATCGGGTAATATGCTCGTGGTGAATGGCGGCGCTAGTACAAGCACCCCGATATGGTGCCAAACCTATACCGTGGTACCAAACAGCACTTATCTTTTTGAGACCTGGGTGGCTTCTTTGACAAGCGCCTCGCCGGCCAATGTGATGTTGTTTGTGAATAACATATCGCAAAACGCGGGATTTTTTGCCTCCGGTACTTCGTGTAATTGGGAAAAATATTGCGTATTGTGGACATCGGGAGTCCAAACATCCGTTACCCTTTGTCTGTATGATCTGAACGTCGCAAATACCGGCAATGACTTTGCCCTTGACGATATCAGCTTCCGGCGCTGTGTTTCTCCTTTTGGTAACATTTCAGGCAGAGTTTACGAAACCTGCGATGCCCTACCCTATACCGATCAACCTGTTTTGCCCGGATGGACGGTGCAATTGCTTGATGATATGGGAACTGTTCTTGCCGAGCAAGTCACCGGCGCCAATGGCGAATATGCTTTTGCGGATTTGCCATTGGGGCTCTATTATTGCAGGGTCGTAAATCAGCCAGGTTGGATGCCCAAAGTACCAGCAACAGGCCAATATGCCGTCAACTTAAATGATTCTGAACAAATAACGGTACTTAACTTTGGGTTGTGCCCAATGTCGCCCCCCTGCGACGTAACCATTAATCTTACCTATGTCGACAACTGCGGCCACATACAACTCGACGCCGTGGCTTCCGGACCATCCGGCTACAGCTATCAATGGTGCAGCGGCGAATCCACGCAGATGCTCGATTTGATGCTACCCTGTGGCTCTCACGACTTCTGCGTATCGGTAACCTGCTCCGACGGTTCCGTGGCCAGCGATGCCATTACGGTGGTGGTAACAGACAACATTCCACCCAATATCGTTTGTCCGCAAAACGTGCAATTTGATTGCTTCAGTCCGACAACGCCTTCTGCGACCGGCTTTGCCACTGCTACTGATAATTGCAATTTCCCCTTAGTAACGTACATGGATGCGGTTACCGGCGGCCAACCCTGCGATCAACTCATCGTGAGAACCTGGAAGGCAGAAGACTGGTGCAACAACATCTCAACTTGTGTACAGACCATCTCAGTGATGGACAACGTGGCGCCCTCCATCAACTGTCCGCAGGATATGACCATTACCGAACTTGATCCCAATTGCGATATGCCGGTATTTGGCATCCACTCGCTGGGCGCCAGCGACAACTGCGGCACGCCCACGGTGACCTACGCTATCAATGGCGCTACTACAGCGTCGGGTTCGGGCGACGCCAGCGGTACGACGTTTAGCTCCGGCACTTCTACAGTGACGTACACCGCTACCGACGGGTGCAACAACACAAGCTCCTGCTCCTTCGACGTGACCATCGACTGCGACACCTGCGCCTGCCTGGGCTTCCAGAACCTGGAATTCTACAACTTCCTCGGCGGGCCCAATTTGCCGGCGCTTTGCGACAGCACGTCCGTGATGTTGCCCTGTATCGGGTCCGATGCGTTGTATTGGTTCCAGTGGGGATTGCTGTGTTCCGACCCCTTGTGTCAGCAAAGTTACAGTTACAGCGTAGTGCCTGCGAGCGGCGGACCTGCGTTAGTTTCCGGTACCGTGCCCTTAGGCAGTCCGCCATTCCTCAACTTCTCCTATAACCAGCTCGCGGGGCCGGGCAACTACCAGATCATCCTCACAGGGCATTGCGGTACCGACTCCTGCGTATGCCATATCAACTTCTCCGTGCCTACCTGCTGCGAATGCGGCGGATTTTCGGGCATGACCTACCGGCCCACGCAGGGCATTATGAACCTGCCATTTATGTGCGGCGATACGATGGGTGTAGCATGCGACCAGGCATTTCAGCCGCGAGTAAACGGACTTTTCCAGTGTATGGGCTCTTCCTGCCCCAGCAACAATCCCATTCAGTGGATATTGACCGACCCGCAGGGCAACCCGATACAGAGCAGTGCCGGCCCAATTACGGCCAATCCGGGATTTAACTTCACCTTAGACCCCACCTGGTTTAACCAGCCCGGTACATACGCACTGACCATGACCGGCATGTGCGGGGGAGTGGCTTGTGATTCTTGTGTGTTGTATCTGGAGTCGCTGGGGTGTCAAGGGCCCTGTTGCGGCTTTACCGACCTATTTATAAACGAACCGAACGGCACCAACCAGTCCATAACCTGCGATGGGCCTGCCGTGAACATCGGCTGTCCCCCTCCGGGTGGCAACTACACCTTAACCGGCAAATACGGAGGTGGGCCGACCATACAAGCGATTATGGTGGACGCTTGTGGTACGGAAGCAAACAACGAGTTTATGATTCTTTATTCAGGCGGAAAAGGATTTAACATAAATGATTTAGAAGTCGATTTAGATCCCTCCGGCAACACCGGAGGATCGCAAAACAACGACATCAACCTGGGCGCCGCAGCATGTGGCTGGCAGACGGGCGAAGCGGGCATGTTTTCCGGTTGTCCAAATGTGATTATAGCCGGCCCGGGCACGGTCATCCCCGCCGATGCCTACCTGGTAATCCAGACCAGCTCCGCAGCTTCCACTTCTAACATTTATGACTTCTCCAATCTTTGTAGCGCACCCCAGCCCGTTTATGTTATCAAAAACGCATGTGTGAGAACCGCTCCCGCTTTCACAAACTTCGGAGCAGGGTTGCACACCACTGTGGTTTCGCTAAACAGCGCCTGTGTGGACAGCGCTACTTACATTAAAAACCTGTTAGCCAATTCTAACGGCGCTTACTTTTTGCCCCCGGCCTTTTACGGCAATGCGGGATGTTTTGCGCCGTCTTATACCCAATTTAACAACAACCTCTCTTACCAGATCAACTGGACCCTGATAGGACCCAGCGGCGCCCAAAATAGCCAGCTTACGGGCAACAGTCCTTATTTTGCGCTTAACCTGCCATCCAGTTACTTCTCCCAGGGCGGCATATATACCCTGACCCTTGACGGGCAAAACGGCAGTGATTCCTGCCAGTGTTCGCTTACGTTTATAGTAGATCAGGGCTGCCCCGATCCCTGCCCCTGCGATCTGGCTGATTTGAATAACGACGTCAATCAGGGATTTGCTACGGCGTATTCCACCTATTCCTGCAAGGTTTGTCTGACCCCGCTGGCCCTCACCGATTGTGACGAAGTAGAGTGGTATGTCAACCAGCCCTTTGGTCAGCCCGTGGGTACCAGTATAGGCAATCAGACCTTCTGTTACAACTTCCCTGTTGGCGGTACGTACACCGTATATATGTCTGTAATTCGCCGGAGATCCGATGGCAGCTTCTGTGAGTCGTCCACCAAAAGCCAGACCGTCACCGTCACTTGTCTGGCCCGGGCCGTATGCGACGTCTCCGCTTTCCCCAATCCCGATTTTGACGAAGGCGCTGTGGAGGGCAGCTTCCTCGAAGGCGGCATGTCGAACGGCTGGACGCGGATATGGGGCGATCCGCATGTACAAGAAAACGACGGTAAATGGAAATTCTCCAAGCGCGGCAATTTTACCAGCGCCGACGTAGTGGGTACCATCGAACCGGTTTGCCTGGCCAAAGACACCGGCACCATCAGTCTGCGCTACGGCATCAGGGAAAAAGGCATCAAAAGCGCCATCGTCGTACAGTTCTTTACCAGCGACAACTACGAATTCGGCGTTTGCGAAAGTGCCGACTGCTACGAAGTGGCCCGCATCGAACTGCCCGACAGCGATAACCCGGAAGAAGAATTCGACCTGGAAATCCCCTACGACCTCAGCAATTGGGATGCTACGGCGACCTGCGGCGACCAGCCCGGCGTGCGGGTGCGGCCGGCCATCTTTGTGACCAGTCCGTTCAGCGACGAACAGGGCCCCGGTTCGCTCACCGTCATCGACCTCGATTACTTCTGCGTAGACGGCAGCGTAATCACTTCGCAATCAGAGCCGGAGCTCAAACAACGTCTGCTCCTCTACCCCAACCCCAACACCGGCCAATTCACCCTCGATTGGCAGGGCGCACCCTGGCCCGAAGGCCGGGTAGAGATCGCCGGCCCGCTGGGACAAACGCTGCGTTCCTTCTCCGTGCCGGAAGGCGCCGGGCAGATGGGAATACAAATCGCCGATTTGCCGGCGGGAATGTATTTTGTGAAGGTGCTGTCGGAAGGGCGGGTGGTGAAGGTGATGCGGGTTGTGAAGTTGTAGGTTGTGGATTCAGACCTTGCAAGGTTTTCGAAACCTTGCAAGGTCTTTCCAATGCCTTTCCGCAAAAGAACGGCGCTACTAATTTTTCCCCTCCTTATCGCTTCGGCGTCTGACTGGGCTTCACCTCTATTTTGCGGGGCATTGCGCGCGAATTCTTGCATTGTAGCTTGACAAGTATCTTACTATTTATAGGGGCATTTTAAAAAAATAAACTTTTTTGCGTAAGCAAATTTGCTTATTTTTGTATAATGAATACGCATTTAGACCTCATCAAAGGCATTCATCCAGGCTTCATTCTTGAACGCGAATTGAATCTAAGGCAATTGCGCAAAGGCCGATTTGCGCTTTCTATACAAGAGTTTCCACAAACATTGGGAGCTATTACCAAAGGTAAACGCGATATGAATACCGCGCTTTCTTTAAAAATCGAAAAAGCGCTCGGACTTGAAGAAGGCTATTTTATGATACTGCAAGTATATTATGATATTGCGCAGGAGAAGAAAAAGCAAAACACAGCATCTCCCGATTTGACCAAGCTGAGACCCGTTTTATTCTGGGATACCAAAATTGAAACGCTGAATTGGCAGAAACAAAAAAAAGCTGTTATCAAAAGAGTATTTGAGCGGGGTAATGATATGGAAAAAGAAGAAATTACGCGTTTCTATGGGGTAGAAACCATTGAAAATATATTACGCGATAATGAATAAAAAACTGTATACCGATATAGTTGCCCCACAGCTATTGCGTATTTTGAAAACGCTCATGGCGTCTCACACATTTGATGATTTCAGGCTGGTTGGAGGCACTGCATTGAGCTTATACAGAGGACATCGAGTATCGGTCGACATAGACGTCATTTCCAGAGGCGGCAGAAAAAAGGATTTCTGGGATATCCATGAATTGATGGATGATTACTCTATTAAAGAAATGCTTGTTTTACACGAAAAACGTTACCCTTACACCCATGACAAAGCGGTAATTAAAGCCAATCTCTGCAGCTTTACCATTGCCGACGAAGATTTCGATCCAATTTGTTTGAGAAATAAACATTTGGAAATCATTAAGTTAGACATGATTGATTTTGCAAAAGGTATTTAGGGCTTGTTTCAGCTATTAAAAAAGCTCGCCATGAAGCATGGGTGAGGGAGCAAGCGGGTATTAATTAGGCTTAGACCTTGCAAGGTCTTTACCGGGCCAAACGGGGCACTCCTCGCCAAATCCCATCAATTTCCCACCGGATTTCATCTAAAATTGACATTAACAGTCGCAGGCTGCTATATTTGAATCAACCTCCAAGATATTGCTCTACTGACGACATGTTGAGCGATAGCCTCTATAGCAATTGATTTCTACTTATCTCAATGCGCTCCATACTTATTGCCTTGATTGACAGGATTTTCATTTGTACATCTAAAAACCAAATCGATATGTATTATAAAACTAGACTCCGGTTTTTACTTGCGCTGGCATGCTGGCTAACTGCCATAGGATACGGAAATGCACAATGCAGCAACCTCGCGCTGGCTTTCGACGGCAACGGCGACTTCATTTCCAGCAATTTGAATACGACCACCCCTGTCATGGCGGGCAACACCGATTTTACGATAGAAGCCTGGTTTTATTCCAGCGCGACGAGCGCTTCCACGAATTGCAACGGCAACTTTAAGCGGCTGATCGGCTTGATAGGCCCTCCGGGCAGTGGCACCCGATTTGAGGTGGGGGAATGTGGCGGCGAGTTAAACTTTTTTTGGAACAATTCGACTTCGGGTAGCGTAGTTCCTATCCTGCTTGACCCCAATAATATTCGCAACAACTGGCATCATATTGCCGTAACGCGCAATAGCAGCACGAATACCGTCAAAGTGTATCTCGACTGCATGCCACTGACCTTTACCGGTGCTACTACCGGGGCTTTCAATTTCTCGGAATTGCGCATTGGCCAATGGGGTGGGGGCTCCACTTCAACCGACGAGTGGCAGGGCCGGGTAGACGAAGTGCGCCTGTGGAACCGGGAGCGCACCCCCACCGAAATCTGCGATTTCAAAGACTGTACCCTCGGCGGGACTTCGCCCGACCTGGTCTTCAACTGGACCCTGGACCAAACCCCCGCTGTTACTGCCAATGGCAATAATGCAGGCGCGCTTGCACTCAACATGACGGGCAATTTCAATCACGGCTCGCTTCAAGGATTTAACCTGGGCTCAGGCAACTTGACGAGTAATTTTGTCTGCTCGGACATACCACCCGCTTACTTCTTGAGTATTTCGGACCAACCTGTTTTATTTCCTTCCAGCATTGGCGCCATTTGCAGCGGCGAAGCGGTACACTTCTGCGCTATCAATCAAATTAACCCAGGGCCGCTGCCCCCAAATACAAGCGTCATCTGGGAATACAACGACAACAACCAGGGCTGGCTGCCCGACCCCAACCTGAACCCCGCCTATTCGGGGTATCTGTGCTTCGGTGTGCCGGGTGGAGTAATTACAGCCAACTGCGGGGCCTCGGGGTATGTAGACCGGTTCTACCGCGCCAAGATCACCAAACAGATGGGCAACCTCACCTGTACCTATACCACTTTGGAAACCGGCTTTAGCATATACTGTCCGGTGACCAACCTGCAGATCAGCACCGTGGTCAACGGCCCTACGCCCTTCAACGGCGCTTTTTGCGAGGGCCCTGTCAACATCGACGTATCGCTGAGTTCTACCGATCCCTTTGTTATTCCGCCGGCCATACCGCCCATCGGTTATCTCAGCATTCAATGGCTTATCAACGGCGTGCACGACCCGACGTACGACAACCTGACCTTCTTCAATTACAGCATGCCGGCAATAGCCACTTCGCTGTGTTTTGAAGCAATAGTTCAAAATTTCATTTGCGCGCCGGTGACCGCCAAAGTGTGTTTCCAGGTAGACCCCCAACCCATGTGCGGGCTGATCGACGGTATGTCGTCTAACCTGATTGCAACCGCCAACCCATACTCCTACCTGATTTGCCCGGGCGACGACGCTGCTGTAGGCATGGTCAATCCCACCCAATTTGTCAATTGCAACCCCGTCTGGCAGTTTTCATTTGACCAGGTAAACTGGCAAAACCTCGGCGCTTCAAATGCCCTCCAAAACACCAATATACTACCCCAGACCTTCCCGCCCAACAACCCTCTATCGCCCTATTTGTGGCCGGCGGGCGCCAACTGCATCTACTACCGCATCGAATGTCGCCCCTTGAGTTACCCCAATTCCGGCTGCGATCCCTGTTATAGCAATATCGTAGAAGTTTGCCTGCTGCCGCCGCCTGCAAACGGCCTTATCTCGGGTAACCAGCAGTTTTGTTCCATGACCGGCTCCACCACGCTTACGGTGAGCCCCTACAACAGCGCCAACACCTACAGTTGGTACTTAAACGGCATGGGGCCGGTGGGATTTGGACAGAACTACACGGCCAACCAACCCGGTTATTACACCGTCGTCATCACCGATGCCTACGGTTGCCATTCGGTAGTTACGCCGCCATTTTATGTAGAGGAATGCATCATCGTGCCGCTCATCAGTTGCCCCATAGACAACCCTTGCGCCTGTGACGGCCTGCCTATCACGCTGAGCGGCTGCGATTCGTACGATACCTGTGGGGGTACAGGGCCGCTGACGTACACCTGGTCGGCCAGCAATGGCGGCCCCGGTACGGTATCCGGCCCGGGCGGATGCGAGTTTACCCACATCCCCGACCCGTTAGTGGGCACCACCTATACGCTTACGGTGTGCAATTCGCTCAACCCCAGTTGTTGCGCGACTTCTACGCTTTTCATTAAGCCTTGCAACTAGTGAGTTATCATGCGGATTGTACCCATTTTCAAAAAGCTAAATTTCAGGAAATGAAAAAGTTATTGACAATAAAAAATATATCGCGACTGCTACGTTGTTGTTTGGTTGCGCTTTTCATGTGGTGCACATTGCCCCTTGTACATGGACAGTTTCAATCTATTATCGGACTGTCGCATCCTGTTTATGAGCGAGGCATAAGCGGCGTTCTCGACCCGTCGGGAAATTTCGTCATTTTAGGCCACAATTTTAACCACCCCAATGCTCTTGATCCCAGTGGCGACCTCCAACTTGTGTGGCTTAATAACTCCGGCGCTTTTGCAGCAAACACCAAAATTTTGGGTATTCAACTTACGGAACAAGCTGCCTGGATCGAAAATACGGTATGCAATGCAAGCAACCGATATATAGTAACCGGCACCGACCAGGACGATATATTGCTCGCTTTGCTCGACTTATCGGGTTTTCCCGTTTGGACAAAAAAAATAGGCCGGCCCAATATGGTAGAGTCGGGCGCTTGCGTAAAAAGGGACGCCACCGGCAACCACGTTGTTCTGGGCAACCAGATAGACCCCGCTAGCGGTATTTCTTCCGTGCATATCAGCAAGATCAACTGCGCTGGCAATTCGCTTTGGGTGAACGTCTACACCCTGAACGGCTATTCCTTAACAGCCACTTCGATTACTACATTCGCGACTTTCCAATCGATTTGCCCGGCAATGTTCAGCCCTAATACCTATTTCGCTACCGGCAGAGCGTTACCCCTGGCCGGCGGCAATGAAGTGGTATTTATATTGGCTATTGATGTAAATACCGGCGCGATTCAATATTTCAAAATCTATGACATAGCCCCCGGCGCCGACGATATTGCCACCACTATACAAGGCAGTTGCGCATTTGATCAACTGGGAGAATTATGGATTTCAGGTTACTCCATTGATAATAACGTCCCATCTACCCAGGTGTTAATGATGAAAACCGATTTCAGCGGAAACCCGTTGTGGGCGAATAACTATGACAGAGCAAACGGAGATGAGTTTGCCACCCATTTTGTTTTTGATAGTAATAACAAAATAGTGGTCACTGGAAAAGCGGAAGAGAACGTCGTTTTTCAGGGTACCAAATCGGGCAATTGTATGCTCATGCGAATGGATGCCGGCGGAAGTATTATTGATTGGGGATATACTTATACCAACAACGATTTTTCGTCGCAAGGCAACCGCGTAATAGCGGCGCCTAATAACGAATATTATATCGCCGGGCAAACGCTCGAACTACTATCGCCTTCACAATCCTCCACTAATATTTTGGCAATAAAAACCGACCAGCAAGGGCAAACCACCAGCAATTGTTTCAATAGTGACACCATAATTATTTCAGGCCGAATACCTGTGGTCGGTACACCAATGCTCAACTTACAGGATAATCCCCCGCCGAATAATTCGGGTCTGGATATCGTCACGATTACCGATCAATCGTCACCCGCTTGTGCGCCGCCGCCTTGCCCGGCAGATTTTACCTGGGTGACCAGCAATTGCTTTGACGTGACGTTCACAGGTACCAGCAGTTCTAACATCCCGGGCAACTATACTTTCATCTGGGATATTGGCTGTGATAACAACCCGGAATATACGCAAAACGTATTATCTAACACCAGTAGCGTGAATCACACCTTCCCTTGTGGCGGAGGCGTCTTCAACGTATGCCTGACCGTAATCGATCCGACGGGATGCGCCAGCAACCAGGTCATGCACACCGTTACCGTACCCAGCACTTGTTGCGGGCAAGTAAACGCTACTTCAATAACCTGCGGCAGCGCGCTCAATGAATACAATTACAGCGTTACCGTTAGCAATCCGCTGGGTTCTACGGCATGTGCGTGTACCGTATCGGCCGGCACAGGGGTAGCTTTGGGGCCTTATACGTGTACTTCTACGCCTACCACTATCACCGTTACCGGTACGGCTATATTTACCACGCCGGTAGTGCCGCTTAGCCTGAATCTAAGCGTGCAGACCAGTTGCATTTGTCCGGGTACTAACCTGCCTTATACCTGTACTTTGCCGGTATCTATCCCTACAATATGTTGCAAAACGATAGCTGTAGCCGACCATATCGTCTGCAAAGACGACGCTGCCTATGACGTGCCGATACAGGTAACCAACTGGCCGCCGCTCAACAATATCTCACAGGTGAGTTGGTACGTATTACCAAAACCGGCGAATGGAATATGCCCAAACTATTGGGGTGGTACGCCTTATCAGGACAATCTCACCAACGTACTGGAACCCCTGCATTTGAACCCCCAAACCCTCAAAACCGACTTGTGCGTGTACGTCGTTGTGCACCTCAATGACGGGCCTTGTACCATGCTCACTTCCAACATAGCCATGGTGACCTTGTGCGCGCCCAGTACTTGTGATGTTGCCGGTATCGACACCTGCTTTACGGGCACGCCTATCGTGCCTGGCTTGCTTACACTCAACTTAAATTCGCCTGCCAACGCCTGTCCTCCCACTATCGACTGGTACGACCCCAACGGCATGCTCGTCCACACGGGTACTACGCCCTACCAGCCCACGCTGGCCCTGTCGATGGCCAACCCGGCGAATTGTTATGAAGACTTTTTCTACACCGTGCGCATTACCGACGAATGCGGGCAGCGCGACTGCCAGGCGCGCATCAGGTTGTACAGCTCGACGGCTGCTGTCGGCACGCTGGCCATGGATCCACTGGAGTCGCAGCCGTTTTGCCCCGGCGAAGATGCCACGCTCAAGTTTACTCCCGCATGCGCAGGCGCCCCGCCCAAATGGACCTGGCATTTCCGCGATTGTGTGGGCGGCCCTTCCTCTCCGATACAAGGTACAGGCATGATGAATCCTACTTTCAACACCAACAAACTGTACCAATCGGGTTGGTATATCGTAGAAGCGAGCAACGGCGTTTGCCCGCCCAATCGGGTAGAATACAAAATTGAGGTAAAAGATCCGTTGGCCATCGTCAATTTCACCGCCGTACCCGATCCCTGCGTAGAACTTTATGTAGACCTTTCCGTCGATTTTACGCCTTGCACCATCCAGGGCTGCGGTACGTCCTGTTCCTGTACCTATACCGTAGAATGGTACCTAAATGGCTTTTTGATTGGCAGTACCCAGACCTCATTACCTACAGCCACCTTTACCTGGAACGGCACGCCGCTCACCGGCAACTACTACGCGGTAGTAAAAGACGACTGCTGCCTAAACAATACGGCGACCACCTGGCCCATCGCTATTGAACCAAGCTGTGTGCCGGTGATCTTGGGGCCTTGTTTTATCTGCGACAACGACCCGGTGACCTTGATGGCCCAAATGGTCGTACCCCCCAACAAGCCTTGTACCGACCCTTGTACCTTTACCTGGTACGACGCCGTATTTGATTTGTTGAGCAACCAATGGATACAGGGTTCGGTTATCGGCTCAGGCCCGACGCTGACCGTGACTACCGGTGGATATTACTTCCTTGAATCTAACTGCAACGGCTGCATCAAAACCGCACAATTCCACCTCTTGCCTTGCCAGAGCGGACAGCTTGTTGCCGACGCGGAGTGCGGGGTCGTATCCGTTGAAGAATTGCTGCCCAAAGAAGAAACCCCCATCCGCTTATACCCCAATCCGGCCACCGGCAATATTACCGTAGAATGGCTGGGGCAACAACCCCTCGACACGAGGTTGATCCTGATCAACTCCACCGGCGCGGTACTGCGCAACATCGACGTACCCGACCAGTCGGGGTTGATGCTGATCGATCTGGCTGAATTACCGGCGGGAATGTATTTTGTAAAAATTGAATCGGCGGGCGGGCAGTTGAATGTGGCGAAGATTGTGAAAAATTGAAGACCTTAAAATTTACATAAAATGAAATACGCACACCTATTCCCCAGGCTAGTAGTGCTTTCGCTGGCGATTACCCTCTCGGCAGTTGTAGCTGACGCCCAATTTCAGCGCATCTACGGTAATGGGCAGGATAATTATTTTACGAAAGTAATACCCTACCTCAATGATATGTATGTATTGGGGAGTGACGACGGCCACGGCACCGTATCTCGCATTTCCTCCACCGGGCAGTTAATCTGGTCGTATAAACTCCTCACGCCTTCTGCGCTGACGGATGCAGCCGTGGACCCATCTGGCAACCTATTTGTGGTAGGCTTTACGCTGCCGGCCAACAGCACCAACAAAAGTCTATTGTGCGTATTTTCCGCATCCGGCGGGCTTACCCGCTTGGATACTTACGACTGGGCGGGGTTTGAGGCATTTGTGCGCATTGCCTGGAATCCGAATAACAACAATTTTTTGGTACTGGGGTCGATACCCAGCAATCAGGAAGATGTGTTGTTGCTGCGAGTCGACGTAACGGGCATGGTTACCAACGCCGACATGTACGGCGGCCCGGGCTCCCACGGCTTTTACCAGGCGCTGGAAATCACGCCCAACGGTTTTCTGATGGCCGGAAGCAGCGGCGGTCTGGGGGCGATCTTTTACCTCGACTTTTTGCTCAATAATATAACTGCTGTACAAGACCCTGTGCCGTCTGTATTCACCGACCTGCACTATACCGCCAACGGCGACATCCTGGCTGTGAGCACCTCCCAATCCGGCGGCGACCCCGCCATCATGCGTTTTGACGCCAACCTGTTTCCGGTGTGGACCCGGCAAATCAGCGGCCTTAACACCATCGAACAAGTGGAGGAAAACCCTGCCAACGGGGATATTTACGTAGTCGGCACGGGCAATTTTGCCGGTCAGCAGCGTGCGGTAGTGGTAAAATTGGACAATACCCCCGCCATACAATGGACCAAATACTTTGAAAACGGCGAAACCGACTACCTCGCCGGCGCCATGGCTTTATTGACCAATAACAAAATCGCATTTGTAGACGGACGGGAAGGTAACCCCAATGCCCTGGGGCAACTCGACGGATTTATCGGTGTTACCGGCCTGGAGATGAACTCCTTTTGCACTGATTCGAGTGCCGTGACGCTGGTGGATTATGCTCCCCTTTTCGAAGGTCCCAATCTCACTTATTTGGACTTTACCAGCCTTACTCCCGATGGAACTACAGATGCCAATGGTACAAATTGGCAGGTGAAGGGGGCATGTAGTGTAATATCGCCGGTGTTAACCTGTGTAGACATCAAAGTGCGGGTTGAGCCCGAAGAAGACAGCAGGTACGTCACTTTCGAAGAATTAAGTGTAGAAGGTGATAATGTAGTTTTGGATTGCAGCCCGGCTTCCGGTTCTGTATTTCCGGTTGGCGTCACGCCGGTAATCTGCACGGCAACCGATGCAAGCGGTTACACTACTTCCTGCACCTTCAACGTAAACGTAGAAAAAATGCCATTCGACAGCATGCAGCCCCCTGCAAATCTGTCGCCGGAGGGTCATTTTGACCGAGTCCGCGACCGCTTTGGCAATCCCTACCGCCTGAGTGAAATACAGATTCCGGAAACTATGAACGGCAACTTACTGTGCGTCAATTCGGGGTATTTCAACCTGTATTTTGAACCCGGCTGCGGTATGGAAGGCAATACACAAGACGAACAAGACCGGCGAGATGTGCTTTGCCAGCTATTTTCCGACCTGTCGGCATTTATCGTGCCTGCAAACCCGGCCACAAAGGTCAATATCTGGATTCGCGACATTTCCCAAATCATTACATCCCCGGCAACGAGCGGTTATCTGGGCCTAGCCACCTCCTATTACGTTATGCCGGCGGGTGCGCCCAACATAGGCGGCATAGTTGACGGGCAGGTATGGAAAACCATCAATTCAGGGGTTGACGCTTATACCGGGGTCACATCGCCACTTGCTAACATAGGTGGTGCTGGGGCAGGATTCTATCATGGTTTTATGACCTTCAATTTTTCCAATCCGAATATTACTTGGCATGAACTTCCCCTTTCTGCCGCTCCCGGCGCTACTTTGTTTGATCTGTATTCGGTAGCCCTGCATGAGGCGACGCATGCCCTGGGATTTGCTTCCTTGATCAATTTAACCGGGCAATCGGGATTGGCACCGCAATTTGCCAAATATTATACCCGCTACGATTCCTATCTGCGCAATTCTTCCAGTTCCGCTTATCCGCTTATCGTAAATTCGGGGCCTTGTTCCATGTATGATTATCAGTTCAACTACCAACAAGTCAATACCAGCGAATTGCAGCCAGGCCAGGGCGGTGGCGGTTGCAACTACAACAATACGTTTTGCACAACGGCTATTAAATTTGCAGGTAGCGTCAACCAAAAAGTATTCACGCCAAACTGCTTCAAATCAGGCAGCTCGCTGAGTCACCTGGAAGACATATGCCGCGTACCTGTTGCGCAACCCAACGACGAATACTACGTAATGTCCAATGCCAATGACCGGGGCCCCAACTTCGCGAAGCGTTACCTAAAACCTGAAGAAAGACAAGTGCTTTGCGATTTAGGTTATAAGATCAATTCTGTATACGCTCCGGGACAACCTTATTCGCACAACTACAATGTAAATGCCTGCAATCCCATTACCGTAGCCGGCGTTAACGACGGTATCGGCTCCAGCGGCACGTATACCTACATGACCAATATTAACACGCCGATTACTATCAGCAATGCATTGACAAACGACTACCAGGCGCTTTCCATGGAGTGTGTGCAGATTGTATTCGGCGGTGGTTCACTAAGCGGCATAACCGGCTCTTCTTTTACCTACACGGCTACAACTTCCGGCGTCAAACTGCTGCGTTATGTGCCGGCAAACGGCGCCATTAAGGGGAATATTACCTATATCTATATTTTGATAAAAAGCCCGGGCTGCGCGCCGGATATTTGCAATATGGTTTCCAACGGCGGTTTTGAGCAAGGAACCAATTGTGGGATGCTTTTCCCGGTAGGCAGCGCCATGATCGATTGCTGGTCGGCCCTGTCTTATTCTCCCGATCTTTTTAGCCGAATTTGCAATCTGCCTGGTCTACAATTGGGCGTTTCTACATACGGCAGTATACCGCCAACAGATTCGCACAATGGCTCTCCCAACAATAAAATTATTGGATTATTCAAATCACTAGGGGGAGCGGGTATCTCTGCTGAAGCGGTACAAACGCAATTACAGGTTCCGCTCATCAATGGCCAACAATACACTCTTTCTTTTTGGGCAAAAACCCACAACAATATAAACGGACCTTCCAGCAATATCCCGGCGCTGTTGCAGTTTGCTTCGACTGTCAGTTATCCGTTGGCGCATTTGCCGACTTACCCCGTCAATACGTTTCCAGTGTTGTTTCCGGATGTGACAGTTCCAAACGATAATGCCTGGCATTTTTTCACTCAAACGTTTACCTTTAACAGCACTACTTCTCATTCGAATCTATTAATTGCGTACTCGCCTGTAAATTTACCAGCGGGTGTTACCCAGGCTTATGTTTTTCTTGATGACGTCAAACTTATCCAGACAGGCACGCCACTTACTTTCACCCCTCCCACCCCGCTTTGCGTCAACGCGCCCATTGAAGACCTAAACACAACAGTCTCCATTCCAGGCGGCGTCTTTTCCGGGCCCGGCATCACTGGTAATTTCTTCAATCCGGCAAATGCAGGACAAGGAACCCATACGATAACCTACACCTATACCGACCCCAACGGCTGTGTGCAAATGGTAACTGCCACCATCCTGGTAGCCGTAGGGCCGAATGTGACCTTCGGGCAAATTTCCGGCCAGCCTGTTTGCCTTAATGCAGCAGCTATCGGGTTGAATAATTTGGTCAATCTACCAGGCGGTACATTCTCCGGCCCCGGCGTGATCTGCAGCGGCCCCACATGCAGTTTTTATCCCGGTGCGGCCGGCGTAGGCACACACACCCTCACTTATACTTACACCGGCGGCGCCTGCCCGGTATCGACTACGCAAACCGTATCGGTTATCGCCTGTGTGGATATATGTGATGTAAGCAACAACTGCCTGGCTTTCGACGGCGTCGACGATTACGTCACCGTGCCCAACCCCTTGATTTCGCCGACGCAGCAAAACAACTTTACCGTGGCATGCTGGTTTAGGGATGACCGCCAGCCGGCGCCCCCCGATAACTTACTCTACCGCTTGTTCGGTCTTGGCTGGAACGGCCCCAGGTTTGAGCTAGGCGACCAGAACAACTTTCTCACCTTTTTCAGCCTTCAAACGGGCATTGTACAATCCAATGTTAACATCCGCGACGGGCAGTGGCACCACGTGGCAGCCGTCAAAAACGGCAACTTTGTAACGATCTACCTTGACTGCGCCCCTGTAACCGGCATGGTCAACTTAAATGCCGGCAATTTCAACGGCACGGCCCAAAACTTCCACATCGGCGACTGGGCCGGCGGCGCCTCCAATCCCCGTTTTTGGCAAGGCCGCATCGATGAATTCAAGCTTTGGGACGGCGTTTTATCCGCCGCCCAGCTCTGCGATGAAAGATTTTGCAGCCTCGACCCCAACAACGTCAATCTGCTCGTGCATTTCCCGCTCGACCAGTTTGTGCCCGGCAATACCCAGGCCGATAACGTGGTGACAGGCGGTTTGGACGGCGCCTTGACCAATTTCAACTACAACGGCGCAACTTCCGACTGGATAGACCGCGGCCGCGACCTGCTGCCCATTTGCAACCCCAATACTTTCACCCGGATCGAAGGCAATAATCGCCGCAATGTCTCGGGGCGATCGAAGGTGTACGACAGCGATATCTTTACCGCAGGACTGGAATACATCCCCCCAACACAGGCCTACTACCCGGTTTTCAGTCGGCGCCGGCCGGATGGCAGCATCAGTTGGCGTACTATTTTGCCGGTGCAAGGCGTCATTAGCGACTTTATCCGCACCGACGAAGGTTGTTATCTGTTGGTGGGGCATACGCCCAATTTTGCCAACGGCAACCGCAGCTTTATCGCCCGCATCGACCCCACTGGCGCACTGGATTGGCTGCATGAACACGAATTTGGCGGCCGCGAATCGCTTAGCCGTATCATTCGAAGCGATAATCCCGACAACCCCTTATTCCCTTATGTTGTATGTGGAATTGCCCGGAGTTTAAACGCCACTGGGCCCGGCAGCACCTACAACGATGTATTGCTTTTTACCCTCGATAATCAGGGCACTATAGATTGGTTTAGCGAGCTCGGTGATTTTGCCGGTTTCCCCACCAACGACTTTTTCAACGTCGATTTGATAAACTTCCAGGGCGGTTATGCCCTTACGGGGACATACCTCAACAACTTTGCCGTGCAACTCCCCTTGATTTTCTATACTGACAATGCCGGCTTCCAACTGGCCACCTCCCGGCAATACCAAAGCGGACTCAGCTTCCTCGATATCGAGCCGGCTGTCATCGGCAGTGGTATGATCATTGGCGCCCAAACCAGCGGCGGTGACGGCGTGCTGGCTAAAGTAGACGCCAACGGCGCCCAGGTTTGGGCCCGGTTATTCCCAAATATGACCAACATCCGCAAACTGGTGGTGATGTCCAACGGCGATATTTTCGCCCTCGGCCAACGCGACGGCACGAGCGGTCAATACCGCAACGCTATCATCAAGGTGCGCGACCTGGGCAATAACGTGAGTGTGCTCTGGCAAAAACACGCCGAGCTTACTACGATTACAACGCCGTCTAATACGGAGACCAATTGGACGCCCGCCGACCTGGTGTGGTACAGCAGTAAAATGTTCTTCTTCACCGATAGCCGGGTCAACAATTCCAACGGCTTCGGCAGTGAAGATATCGGCGCTACCCTCTACGAACTCGACCTGAGCCCCGATATTTGTCCGTTTACCAAAGAACCGTCCATTACTGCGCAAACATACACGCTCACCCCTTCTCAGATGCCGGCCTTGAGCAACGTGAGCGTCACGCCTTTGCCGCCTGTGATACACAACAACTGGACACCGCTCGTTTTATCCGACACAAGCCTTTGCTCGAATAGTTGTCAGTGTGAATTTGCCAACCTCCAGTTTAGCAAAATAGGCCTATCCTTTCCAAACTGGTTAAAACCCGTTTCGGGCTGCGGCCTCGCGCCGGTAGCCTTGCCCGGCTGCCCGGGCGAAATTGTCCCCATCCGATTCAGCGGAAGGCTAAAATGCAAAGGCGGCTGCGGATTTTCAGGACTCAGTTGGGCGGTGACCGACCCCAACGGCGGACCCGTTACCTCGGGCGCCTCGAATACGCCTAATTTTGTTATTCACCTGACATTGAGCATGTTGCAAACTCCCGGCACGTATACCATTACCCTGAATGGACAATGCGGCGGGGTAGCTTGTACCTGTGTTGTCCAGTTCATCGTGCCTCAATGCCCACCGCCCTGTACCTGCACACAGCCGGGCTTCAGCAATGCCGTCAACGGCGGATTCCTATGGGTGCAACTGCCCAACTGCAAGTTCCAACTAACGCCCAGATACCTCGGTAACTGTGATAATGTAACCTGGACGGTAAGCCAGACAGGTGGTAGCACTACAACCTTTGCCAGCACTGTCGGCAATGCGCTTGTCAACTATACCTTCCCCAACAGCGGCCAGTACGTAGTCTGCATGACCGTACAGCGAATCGATCCCCTCGGCAATATTTGTACGGCCACGCGTTGCCAGACCCTTAACGTCGATTGCAGTCTCCTGGCCCATTCACCCGGTGACCTGGGATCCCGCGACAATCCCTGTGATGAATCCGTGGTACAAAACGGCGGCTTCACCGAGGGCGCCGAAGCCGGTGGATTAGCCGAAGAAGGCTTGCTTGAGCAATGGGACTACTCGGGCGGCAACCCCGAGGTATCGCTCGAAGCCGGCAAACTCGACACCAACCTCGTGCGCCTGCGCGGCAACGGCGGCTTCGCCGACCTACTCTTCCAGGATTCGTTGGGCCTTATAGCTCACGACAGCCTGTCCTTTAGCATTGCCCTGCGGCCCAACCCCGCTTTGGTGCTGCCAGGTACCGAACTGGTTGTGCGCTTGTCGGCACAAAGACAAGATAACGTTCCCTGCGACGAGATCAACTGCATCGAACTCATGCGACTCCCCATACCGGAACTTGAAATGCCCGTCTGGCTCACAGCCGGCAGTTTTGTCAACCTGGGCGCCGAAGTATTGCCCTACCTGACCGTCCACGTCGAAAATCCGTTTTTTGACGACGACGTGGCACTGCAATCGGTGGTAGACATTGACAATATCTGCCTAAGTGGTACGCTAATGATAATATCGACCGAACAACCCGGAATGGCGGAACTCAAGGTCCGTCTCTACCCCAATCCCTCCACCGGCCAATTCACCCTCGACTGGCAGGGCGCTCCCTGGCCCGAAGGCCGGGTAGAGATCGCCGGCCCGCTGGGGCAGGCGCTGCGCTCCTTCTCCGTACCTGAAAGCGCTTCGCAGATGGAAGTACAAATCGCCGATTTGCCAGCGGGCATGTATTTTGTGAAGGTGCTGTCTGAAGGGCGGGTGGTGAAGGTGATGAGGGTTGTGAAGTTGTAGGTTGTGGGTTGTAGGTTGTGGGTTGTCAGTTATCCGTTGTCGGTTGTGAGTTATCCGTTGTCGGTTGTGAGTTATCGGTTGTAACTGATAACTGACAACCGACAACTTCTTGTATATCCCTAAATCCTGTTCAAGGCATTAATTACCAGTAAAATGCATCTAATAAAAATATCGTATGGGCTATTTTTCACAGCCCTGATCCTGACTGCTTGCCACAACAACGCAGGCCTTTACCGGAGCTCCGAGCAAGCCAAATACAGCATCACCATCGGCATCGAGTCGGAAGGGCAAGTGGTTGAAGAGGCACAGATAGATGAAGCCTTTCAATTGTTAAAATCGCAGCTTGTCAACTACGGCATCATCTATCAGTCTGTCGAAGTGGCGCCGGATCAGCGCCAAATTGTGTTTAATATTATCGGGCGATTGACTGCACAGTGGGAAGATGACCCCGGACTCGACTATTACCTCAATGCCCTGGCAGGCAGATCTCAACTTGAATTCTGGGAAACATTCAGGAATATCGACGAGCCGGTAAAGCTACTACTCGGCGAATTGGTGAAAAAGTACAATATTGGTGATAAACTGATATTTACCCATTCCCCGATCTACCCCGAAAGTGTATATCCTTCGGCAGTAATAGCGGAAGTTGCACCTGAAGATATGTCGCTGTTAGACAGCCTGTTCCGGCAACCGGAAGTAGCCGGGTACTTGCCTTTAGATATGGTATTGGCCTGGTCGTTTTACGTGGTAGACAGCCCTGAAGGAGGGGCATTTTTTGAGTTGTTTGCGTTAAAAAAAACCACTGAGATGGGGCCATTTCTCACAGACAGTGAGGTGCAAAGTGTTGAAAATTCTGCCACAGAAGAACCGGGTATGGATCCCCAGTCTACCATTGATATCGTATTTACACCGGAAGCTTCTTTGATTCTGGCTAACAAAACACGCCAACTGGCCCAGGATTCCAATAGGGAGATTGCCATTTTGATTGATGGTTATGTGGTCACCGCGCCGCAAGTCATGTCAGAAATTTCGGGTGGCAGGTGCCAGATCAGCGGCAATTTTGAAGTAGAACAAGTGAAAAAAATCAGAGATAGACTCAAGTTGGGGGTCTTGCCTTTTGACTTAAAGGTGGTGGAGGCGGTGAAGTTGTAGGTTGTGGGTTATCCGTTCTCGGTTGTCTGTTCTCGGTTCCTATTGATAACGGACAACCGAGATTTTGTTAGCTCAGACCTTGCAAGGTATTCTACCTCTACCCCCCCATCACCATACTCCTAACCGCATACAGCGGGTGAACTGCTATTTGATTTACGCTGGATAATCTTTTGTAAAACAGCTTTCCCGGGCTGGCATAGTGAGTTGTTTTTGAGTAAAAAGTAATTTGAACATAAAAAATCCAAACCGAACAGGCATTTGACCGGTCAACAGATTCCGCTTCTGCTCAATATTTTTTGTGTGTTTTGTATATTCGTTGTAGCGTACGTGCGGCCATTGTACAATCCCGGCGCCTGAGTCTATCACCCAGTCAAACAGATTCCTCACATGCAACTCACCGACGAACAAATCAGCGAAATTGCCGAACAACTCGAAAGCGGATTCAATGTGTATTTTTTAACGCAATCGGGAAAGATATTAGCCCTGCCGGATGAAGACGATCCAAATGTGGAAAAGGAAGTATGGGGAGAAGATTTCGAAGCCTTGCGTGCAATCCAGGAACCCGTCATTACTTTCGAGCCGATGCCTTCATTCGAAGCGTACAAAATCATGGAGGATTTTGCAGAAACCGCGCCGCGTAATGTCCAGATCGGGTTGTACAAAGCATTGGAGAAGCGGCATCCTTTCAGGGGCTTCAGTAATGTGCTGGGCTATTACCCCAATGTGCGACAACAATGGTTTGCGTTTAAAAAAGCTCGCTACGAAGCGTGGGTGCGGGATCAAGCGGGTATTAATTAGGCTTAGACATTGCAAGGTCTTTCCAAGTAAAACCCCGATGGCCTCGTTCAGACCTTGCAAGGTTTTCGCACGTAAAACCCCGATGGCCTTGTTTAGACCTTACAAGGTTTTCGAGACCTTCTAAGGTCTTTTCCAAATCCGCCCCCCTCTTCCTTCCTCATATTCCTATAAAAAATGCTAAAAAAAATGCCCCAAAAACAGGCCGTTAAATTGAAAACCATTTACATTTCGAGCATATTTTATTAACAAAACCCAACTCCCATGCCAAAAGAAGACATCGCTCCTTACCTTCGAAATTTAGCCCTTAAGCGGGAATTCGAACGCCAAGGCCTCGACCTTGATGCCGTAATGGAATATACGCCGCTTGAACTGGATCTGGAAAACCGCCGGTTACAAAACCTGCTCAATTTTATTGACCAATATCGAAAATGCGGCAGCCAGGATATTATGGAGACCATTGCAAACGGCTATGTTTTCCCACCTATCTTCCCACTCATTTCTCCTGAAAGTGATTGGTACCGGTTTGAACAATGGATGAAAGGCGAAGTCATCAGCAAAAAACTGTTGGATCAATTACCGGAAGAAATCTCACTTCGAAAACCAGCAGAAATCGACGATGATGAAATTGAGAAGGCAATTGAAGAGCTCTTAGCGTCGCTTGAGAAAGCAGGCTGCGGCGCTTCCCTCAACGATGATATTCCAGCAAGATTGGTTTATTCCTACTTGTATGAAGTACTCCATGAAACAATTGAAGTATTTGAACCTGGCGGCGGGTTCTGGTTTTTTGACGGATGCTCGGGATACTGTCCCGGTTGTTTTCAGCGACCCTGGTGCGAATTTGGGCAGAGCTCTTGTTGGAACGAAGACGAGGAGGCAGGAAAAATGCATTTGATAGAAGAATTAAGTCAATACGTCTGCGCCACGCCGCAATCATTGGCCATACTACAACAACTCCAGGCAGAACAAGATGCCGCTTTTGAACGATTTGAGGCTGAAAATCCGGGCCCTGAATTTGGACATTCGCCGCAGGAAGAGGAATGGAGGGCTAAATTGAACTAGGGCCAGTCCAATTACAGCGAATTGCCCGTCTCTTTTGCTACCGTTCTGATATCCTCAAAGTCCTGATCGGAAAGATCGCTCCAGGAGCCGGCCAAAGTCAAAATAGCCTGCCGGTTTTTCTTTTTGTCTTGTGTAAGTTGATTTAGTCCGGAGACAAACCGCTCTACCAGTTTAAGGTACTCAACAGGTAGTAAACTTAACTGCCGCAAAACCGACTGATATAATTCTGCTTGTCTCATGTAGCTTATTTTTGTTCAAAAATACAAAAAACAACCTTTGTAGACAAGGTTTCCCCACTTATCTCTTCGGCACCCGACTCGGCCTCACTTCTATCTTACTCGGCAAGGTGCGCGGATTCATGCGCAACAGATCCACCACCATCTGGCCCAGGTCTTCGGGTTGTATTTTCCAGGCGTCGGCGGCATTCGGCTCGTGGTTGTTGAAGTGGGTGGCGACAGAGCCCGGCATGATGGTGGAGCACTTGACGCCTGCATCCCGCAGGTCGAGCATGACGGCCTGGGTGAAGCCCACCAGTCCGAATTTACTGGCATTGTATGCCGATGCCGTGGCGAAGAAATTGGTGCCCGCCAGACTCGCGATGCTGATGAAATATCCCTGTGCTTCAATGAGCGGGTTGAGCGCAGCTTTCAGGCTGTAAAACACGCCGGTGAGGTTGGTATCGATGGTTTCATGCCATTGCTCGGGGGTCATTTCGGTGATGGAGGTGAAATGGCCGACGCCCGCATTGGCGACAAGTATGTCGAGGCGACCAAAAGCCTCCAGGGTGCGGGCTACCGCGTTTTTCATAGCGTCGAAATCACGGGTATCGGCGACTATGCCGATGATTTTGCCCGTGCCCGTGCCCGATAATTCCCGCACTGCGGCGTCCAAAGCGTCCTGGTGGCGGCCGGTGACGGCCACATTGATTCCTTCCTGCAGCAGGCTGGCGGCAATGCCGTAGCCGATGCCTTTGCTGCCCCCGGTGACTAGGGCTGTTTTTCCGTTGAGTTTGTTCATAATAGTAGGAACATTGGGAGGTGGAAATGGTTGAAAAATGAGGCGTCATTCCTTAGCAAGCAAACGGGATCCGTTGAAGGTCATTAATCCGGAGTTTTTTGCCAAGACGTCTTGAACAGGATTTTTAGGATTAAAAGAGGCACAGGATGTGTTTTGTCATCTTGTATATCCCTAAATCCTATAGATCTTGTTCGAAACATCTATGAATCTGGTGTATCCTTTCATCCGAAAAACACCTCCATTCGTAGGAATTGAGAGGGCCCATAGGCTAAAAACATTGGCCGCACCGCCATTAGTTCGTATTTTAGGCTAAAATCTCATTTCGATGAAAAATTACCGCACTCCTATTCTGCTGCTCACAGCGCTGTTTTTTAGTTTTTTACTCGTATCCTGCGCCGATGTAGAGCCCATAAACGAATGCCTGAAGGGCAAAGAATACGGCTTTCTTTACGGCTTAATACACGGCTTCATTACCCCTTTCAGCTTTATAGCCAGTTTGTTTGACGACGAAGTAGCCATTTACGCAGTCAACAACAGCGGATGGTGGTACGACCTGGGGTTTCTGCTCGGTTCGGGCGGCTGGGGGTTTATGGCGGGGAATAGGTCGAAGAAAAGGGGGTAGGTTGTGGGTTGTGAGTTGTCCGCATTCCCATTTGGCTTTTTACCCAAAAATCCCTATATTCGCAATTATATATGTATAGCTAAATATGGATACCACTCGCGTGCAAAACACTAAAAAAGAACAATCAGACAATCCGCTGACGCTAATCAAGCCAAAGCGAACGCCCAGACGCTATACCTTGGGAGAATACCTGCGCAAGGAAGAACGCAGCCAGGAGCGCCACGAATATTTCAATGGAATAATAAGCCCCGTTCCTATGGCAAAAGGCCCACACAACATCGTCACGGCAAATGTCGTTGCCGCTTTGAAACATGCGCTAAAAACCGCTGAAAAACAATACATTGTCTTTAGCAGCGACCAAAAGGTATACCTCCCCGAACTGAATATCGGCCTATATCCCGATGTGCTGGTCGTATGTAAAAAACCCGAATATTGGGACGATGAAGAATTGCTGTTAACCAACCCTCTTTTGATCGTAGAGGTATTGTCTAAAAGCACGCGCAATTTTGACCAAAGTCATAAATTCAACTATTACAAATCTCTGCCATCCTTCAAAGAATATGTTCTCATTGAACAAACGCACTGCCAGGCGGAAACCTGGTACCGCGAAGCGCCCGACCTGTGGCGTAATACTGTGATGAACGACCTTGCCGGATTTCTAAACCTGCGTTCTGTGGAATGCAAGATTGCGATGGCCGATATCTACGAGCATATTGCGTTCGAGGAAATTCCGGCAAAACCGGGAAAGCAGAAAAGAAAGTAATAGCTGCCAAATCTCATCAATTTCCAACCGAATATCACATATCCAGGCAGACCCTGAAAAAAGGGATTAGATTTATCCGCGTATTTAATTTCTAATTCTTAGCGACTTACTTTTATTATCTCCCATTGCTATCCTGCTATTCAAACACTCATGCCCTGCGGCAGATTTTGACGCAGACGGCTGTGTTTTAACTTATCATTATTTAATCAAACCCATTATCCAATGAGATTACCCAATTATCATCGACTCATTCCGATGGCATTTTTTTGTCTGTTTTTGTCGATATGGGGCTTTGCCCAAACCAGCAGCCGGGATTACACCAAAAACCTTAAGGCCAAACCTGGGCGTGTCGTAATGAAGGCTAAAAAATCGACGCCTGCCCATAAAAAACGCGCTGATGTGCCGGTTACAGCGCCCACCGATTGTAACAACGACGTGATTGCTCCCGAAATACATTGCCCGGGCGGCAACTGCATGCCCAATGCCCGGGCCGCCTATCTAAGCACTTATTTTGGCGAACCATGGGGGTATAACAACAACATCGAGGCCATGGATGCCGTGTTTGGCACGGGCAACTGGGATTATCTCCAGATGGAAAACGCAGATGTAGCCACGCTGCTATCCCCTGCCTACAAGGTAATTTTTTTGGAGGGCAGTAACGGCGGAGGGTTCGCCCTCGAGGCGTTTCTGGCTGCTCATTTGCAAGCGCTTGAAAACTGGGTGGCCACCGGAGGGGCCTTGTTCCTCAACTGTGCGCCCAACGAAGGTTATGGGCCTTATTCGATGAATCTGGGATTTGGCGGGGTAACGCTCCAAAACTTTCAATACATTGATGAGGCGATTGTACAGGAGCCTGCTCATCCGATATTCAGCCAGCCTTTTGCACCGGCAAGCGGCCCCTTTTATGCTAATTCATTTCTTCATGCCACTATTTCCGGTCCCGTCGGCCAGATATTGATTACCGACCCCACTGGTACGGCCATCGGTTTGTCGGTAAAAGACTTCGGCGTGGGAAAGGTCTATTTTGGAGGAATGACCTTGCCGTATTTTCACACGCCTTATCCTAATGGCCAATACATGCGGCAAAACATACTCGCAGATCTAAACGCCTTATGCGGGGAGGGTTTGACCGTGCCCGCCGATGCAGGCGCATGCGTAGCCACCATAGTCGACCAATCGCTGGATGCCACCGCTACCGACGACTGTGCCCTGGCCTCCCTGACCCACGACTTTGCGGGTGCGCCGTCCAACACGACGCTGAGTGGCGCCGTGTTACCTGTGGGTATAACACAAGTGAAATGGACGGCGGTTGATGACGCCGGAAACACCGGCTCCTGTGAAGTATTTCTGTGGGTTAGAGAAGAAATAGCGCCCGCGATCACCTGTCCGGATGCCATCGATTTAGCTTCCGAACCAGAAAACTGCGGCGCCATCGTAGACTTCACCGTGGCCGCTACTGATAATTGCGATCCTGCCCCGGTGATTACCGCCACCCTGGCTTCCGGATCATTTTTCTCCATCGGCAATACAACTGTATATGCAACGGCTACCGACGCCTCCGGTAATGCTATGACGTGTACTTTCGAAGTCACGATAACACCTGCGCACGAAGTGTGCAACGGCCTTGACGACGACTGCAACGGATATATTGACGACGGAGCGCCCGGCGACAATATCTTTTATGCCGACAACGACGGCGACGGCTACGGCGATCCCAATAATTTCGAAGTAACCTGTATAGCATCCCCAGGTTATGTGGATAATTCGCTCGACTGCGACGATGCTAATTACTACATACAGCCCGGCATGTACGAGTATTGCAACGGTTTGGATGACAACTGCGACGGCAATATCGACGAAGGCGTTGCTCCTACCTGGTACGCCGATGAAGACGGCGATGGCTACGGCGACCCCGAAACCGCTCAAACCGACTGCAGTCAACCCGCCGGATACGTTGATAATGGAGGTGATTGCGACGACACCGAAGCCTATATCCATCCCGGCGCACTCGAAGATTGCACCAACCTCATAGACGAAAACTGCGACGGCATCCTGGGTGATAACAACTTCACGATTGAAGAAACCCATACCGACGTATTTTGCGCCGGCACACCCGATGGCGCCATTAGCCTGTCCATGACGCCAGCGCAAAACTACCCCGTTATTTTATGGAGTACCGGAGCCTACGGCACACCCACACTAAACAATCTGCAGCACGGCACATACAGAGTCACAGTGACCAACGAATGTGGAACTTTCAAAACCAAAATCATTGTAATCCAACCATCCGCCTCGCCTGCCTTACAGGTAGTAATGAACGGCACCGACAATATTTGCGCCGGCAGCGGCAGCGGCGAAATCACTGCTACTGCTCAGGGTGGTTGTGGCAATTACACCTATGTATGGAATACTGGCGATACGCAGCCTACACTCACGGGATTGTCGGGTGGCTATTACGAAGTCACTGTCACCGACGACTGTGGATGCACCCAAGTCGGCGCTTTTACTATTAATGAGCCTTACCCGCTCGGATTATATTTTGGTGCGATCATACCGCTTTTAGACGGCTCCTACTTTGTGCAAGTCGTGCCCTACGGCGGCGCCCCGGCATACCAATTCCGGAGGAGCGAGCTCCCTACGGGGTTCACCGCTTGGAGCAACAGCAATGGTTTTATGAGTTTAACCCCGGGCAACTATATTTTTGAAGTCGAAGATATGAGCGGATGCACGGCGCAGGCAGAACTCTCCCTTGAAGCCTTTTCGCCCTTCACGATGGATGATCAGCTGACGGATATCCTTACAGACAAGTTGGAACAAAAACAAGGTGGGTTGCCGACATCTCCTCATATTACAGGAAATTTGGGTACATCCATAAAGCTGTTCCCCAACCCTGCTTCGGGCTATTTCACAGTAGAACTTCCCGTACTACCAACAAACAACATGATCTTATACGCCACCGATGCCGGCGGGCGCGTAGCACTTCAACAACAAGCCACAACAGACAGCCAACTCCAGACGATCGATGCCGGCGCTTTATCGCCTGGCGCCTACTACATGCAAGTGGTGCTTGAAGGCAAGGTAATCGCTGTGGAAAAATTTGTGATACAATAGCCCTGGCGAGGCTAATTCTGGAAATACTGGTTCAGGCAAAAGAGCCTGGATCAGCATTTCCAAGGTTTTTTTCATATAACAAAACCGTACGATTTATTCCTGCGAATACGCTAAAAAGAAAGTCAGGTTTAACAGTTGCCGACTCGTTCAAGTCTTCGCCTTGCATTTGTCTTTCTCCGTTAAAATCGCTATATTCGCAGCAATTACAAGACTATTATGCAAGCCACCCAAAAGCAAATCATCACCGACATCTCGCAGCTCGACCCCGAGGCCAGCTATACCTATGCCGATTACTTGATGTGGCGCTTCCAGGAAAGCGTAGAGCTCATCAAAGGCAGATTGTTCAGGATGAGCCCGGCGCCGAGCAGGAATCACCAACAAATTTCGCGAGAGATAAGTCGCATTTTTTTTAATTATTTCCATCAAAAAAATTGCCAGGCTTTCTCAGCGCCCTTTGACGTACGGCTACCCGTGAGCCGCAAAAAAGGCGAGGATACGACCGTGGTGCAACCCGATCTCTGCGTGATCTGCGACCCCGCCAAACTCGACGAACGCGGCTGCGCCGGCGCCCCCGACCTGATCGTGGAAATCCTGTCGCCCGGCAACAGCATTAAAGAAATGCGCGATAAATACCGGGTGTATGAAGAAGCAGGCGTAAGGGAATATTGGATCGTCAACCCGGCTGAAAAAGTGGTATTGGTTTACGTGCTCAACGAAAAAGGCATCTACATCGGCCTGGCCCCGGCCACGGAGGAAGACACCCTTCGCGCCGCTATTTTCCCGGAATTGGCGGTGGATTTGAAAGAGGTTTTTGTGTGATCATTAAATATACAGCTTCCGCACCTCCTCTTCTATCGTCTTTTGCACAGTAGTCCAATCGACAGCCTCGAGGAGCACCGGGTTTTCGTCTTCTTCGGCGTCGTCAAAGTAGAGGAGGCTTTTCATTACTAAAAACCGATTACCATCGGGATATTTTTTTTCGTAAAATGCCAGAATTTGAGCGAGTGAAAATTGTTTTAGCAAAAAATATAAATCCGTAAAATCCCGCTTTCTTCCCCGTCCGGTTATCGCTGATAATTTCATGGCCGCTATATCTTCCAACCCGGCAAGCCTGATATTTTGCTGTGTTCGAACTTCCGATAACCAGGCGTATTGATAGCGGACAAAATCGACTTTGATGCCGCTAACTTTAACGCTATATATATTTCTGGATGCAGTAAGTTGCTCTAATTCCCCATAATCCATCAGCAAAGAAGAAATTTTCGGAATATCAAGCACCTCTGGAAACCCAAATAAATCCAGGTCAAACGACTTGCGATGACCTATTTGCAACGATAAGGCTGTGCCACCTACCAGCGTAAAAGGAGACAAATCCGATTCGGTCATCAGGTTATTCAATAAACCCAGTGTCCCGGGTTCAACTGTATGTAGGTGTAACATCTGAATTGCTCTTGTGGGATATTAAAAAGTTTGCTCAAAAAATTAAGCGTCTTCTTATCCAAATCGCGAGATTGCAACATTTCTGCGCGAATTCGGTCGAGGCCATAATATTCACGAGTAATTATCCAATCCGACCAATTACCGCGAGTTACCACCCGCTCAATCACATACCGGGCCTTGCCGTCCCAGTCGATGCTGTCGTAGTCGGTATCCCAGAACAATACGCGGGAGAGTTGCGGCGGTGATTTTTTTTCCATAGTGGTGTAAAGTTAGGCAAAAAATAGCAGTTTGCGAGCGGGCAGTAGTATCTTAGCAATCCTAGCTAACCCATACTTCTGCCTATGCGTTATGTTGCTGTTTTTCTACTCGCCACCCTGGCCCTCTCCTGCTCCCGGCAAATAATACCCGTAATTGACGTCGCCAATGCCAATAAAAAACAAACCTATTACATTCCCAAAAGTAAAGCGTTTGTCTATGTACCCTCCGGCTCTTTGCGAATGCCCGCCAAAAGCAACGGCCTTCAGCGGTCGATATCGGTGCAGGGCTTTTTTTTGTTAAACCACGAAGTGACAGTAGGCGAATACCAACTTTTTCTGGAATCGCTGTTAAAAGAAAATAAACAGTCCGAGTTCGATATTGCCCGCATCTACCCCGATACGCTGGGCGTTTTGCCAGCCGACTATTTTACGTCGCCGGCGTATAAAAATCATCCGGTTGTATGTGTGAGCGGGGAAGGCGCCGTTTTGTTTTGTAAATGGCTCTCGGAACGGGCGAAGGTCGATGCAGGAAAGGCCGATACCAGCCGCATTCATTTTCGGCTGCCCACCTCCCATGAATGGGTTTATGCGGCTATGGGCGGGTACGACACGTTGTCTTATTCATCCAGAGTTACTTATAATTTAAAAAATAGTAAATTACTGAATTTCAGAGACATAGAACCGCCGTCTATTCAGCCTTCTATTTTTTATTTTCCAAATAATTACGGTTTGTACAACATGTCGGGCAATGCTGCGGAAATGGTCATTTCGTGGCGACCCAATGCCAACAACGACAAATTCCGCACTTTGTTTGGCAGCATTGGCGGCAGTTGGAACAGTACGAGCGAAGAAGTCAAAATTTCTGCACCGGATCCCTACGTCAAAATGCCCGCGCCAAGCCCGTATATCGGTTTCAGGCCTTTGTGCAATTTCCTGGGTTGGGCGATTAATGATTATTAAGGGAGCGTTAAAGTAGATTTAAGCAATATATCGCTTGAATGTCAATCTTTTATCGCCCGATATATTTTATTTTTACAAAAATAAT
>JAEUUQ010000396.1 GCA_016787505.1 Saprospiraceae bacterium
GGCGATCACCAGGCCTTTGCGAGCTTTCACTTCCATAATATTGCTAACGATTTTGTCGTAGGCGCTTCTATTGGTGGCGATGACCACTACGGGCATTTGATCGTCGATAAGGGCGATGGGGCCGTGTTTCATTTCTGCTGCGGGATAACCTTCCGCATGAATATAAGAGATCTCTTTTAATTTCAAAGCCCCTTCAAGTGCGACAGGGAAATTGTAACCGCGGCCCAAATATAGTGCATTAGGGCGATCTTTGATCTCGCCGGCAATATATTTTACCATGGCATTGCTTTCGAGTACTTTTTGCACCTTGGCGGGGATATTGGCCAATTCGCGCACCAATTGCTGGTAGTAGGAATTGGAAATAGTGCCGCGTTTGTGGGCAAGCACCAGTGCCATCATAGTGAGAAGAGTTACCTGTCCGGTAAAGGCCTTTGTGGAAGCTACGCCGATTTCGGGGCCGGCGTGGATATACGAGCCTGCATCGGTATAGCGCGCGATAGAAGACCCCACCACATTTACAATTCCGTAAATCAGTGCGCCTTTTTCCTTAGCCAGTTCGAGGGCTGCGAGGGTATCGGCGGTTTCGCCCGACTGAGAAATGGCTATGACTACGTCTTTTTCGGTAATAATCGGGTTGCGATAGCGCAATTCTGATGCGTATTCTACCTCAACGGGAATGCGCGCCAGATCTTCGAAGAGATACTCGCCGATGAGACCAGCATGCCAGGAAGTACCGCAGCCTGCAATAATAAAGCGATTGGCGTTAATAATGCGGTTGATATATTCTTCGAGACCGCCGAGGCGCACCCAGCCTTCATCGGCGTTGAGGCGGCCGCGCATACAATCGGCAATAGTCGTATGTTGCTCGTGTATCTCCTTGAGCATAAAATAGTCGTAGCCGCCTTTTTCCAGCATTTCGATTTTGAGGTCGAGTTCGTGGATGAAGGGGGTTTGCTTCTCGTTGTCAATCGTTTTTATCTGCAAATCGCCATAACGGGGCACCATAGCGATTTCTTCGTCGTTGAGATACACTACTTTTTTGGTGTGTTCAATAATCGGCGTTGCGTCAGAAGCGATGAAATATTCGCCTTCGCCGATGCCGATAACGAGGGGGCTTGCTTTGCGGGCAGCTACTAATTTATTTGGGTCGGTGTTGTCAATAAGGACAATTGCGTAAGCGCCTACTACCCTGGTGAGGGCTATGCGGACGGCTTCTTCCAGGGGTAGGTTGCCACGTTTTTGAATTTCCTCGATCAGGTGAACGAGTACCTCTGTATCGGTTTCGCTTTCAAACACATGGCCTTCCTTTTCGAGGGCAGCTTTCAGGAGGGCATAATTTTCGATAATACCGTTGTGAACGATAGAAAGGCGGTGATTGCCTGAGGTATGGGGGTGTGCATTAATATCATCGGGGGCGCCGTGGGTAGCCCAGCGGGTATGACCGATGCCGATATTGCCTTCGTGAGACAGTTCTTTCGCGTAATCGATGAGTTCGCCAACCTTGCCTTTTTTCTTGTAAATATGGGTTTCGCCGTTAAGCAGAGCCACTCCTGCACTGTCGTAGCCGCGATATTCAAGGCGTTGCAGGCCTTTTATCAATATGGGGTAGGCTTGTTTTTCGCCTATATAAGCCACTATTCCACACATGGTCGTACGGTTTAAAATGGAATTATAATTTGGTATAAGTAACCTTAAGTTGCAAGGGATAAGTAGCGTGATCTGCGCCGCATAGGGTAACGCGGTCGGCGCGACGGGCGCCAAATCGGACTACCAGATATATTTCGTTAATTTCTTCCCCTTTGATCATTTGCTGGAAGTGAGAAGTCAGATTCATCTTATATTGGGAAGGCTGTCCGTTGACGCCTTTTTCCAGCACGCCGCCAAAGATTTCGTTGAGGCCGTTTATGGCGAGGCCAAGTCTCACGTCGTCGATTTCTTTCAACTTGCCGTTGCTATCGCGGGTGAAAAGCAGCAATTGATCGGCAGGTGTAAATATAGCCGCATTGTCGCCGTCGAGATAAGTAACTGTTGCGATCAATTCCGCTTTATTAATAATCGCATTATCGAGGTCTTCAACGTAGGGTAAAGTGATTTTGGTATATATTCCCCTCATCCCTTGTACAAAAGTATATTCATCGCCCAACAACGCATCGTTTAGATAGGGTTCAACAGGGGCGCCGTTATAGTCGTGATCGTATCTGGCGGTAGTAACGCCGTAGTTGTTAAAGGCAAAAACGTACTGTTCTTTTTTGGCGTTTTTGGTATAAAAAACGTGGATGCCGCTGAATGCCGAGAGCACGTTAAAACTGAGCATGCCGGTATTTTGGGTAGTGGGTTTCAGATGCAGGCCTTTAAAAACGCTAAGAAAAGTACTATCGTTTTTATAGATAGTAGAATCGTATTGCAGCAGTCGCTGTCCCAATTCAGGGCTCAGGGTAATGCGCAAATGGGGAATAACCTTTACCGTATCGGCAATGTTGGCTTCGTAATTAATAACTTCGAGACTGTCGTATCTGGGGACGAACTCCCGGCTGCCCAAAGAAATGGGTTTGGTGACAAAACTGTCATCCGACGTATAAGTCTCGTCTTCGTCGAGTGACTCGTCCAATTCCAGTACCTCCATGCCGAAAGTTTGGATCACATCGCCATAATACCCGGAAGAATCATATACAAGCACCAACACGATAGAATCGAGCGTGGCGTCGGTAAAATCAAAGCTTTCGTATCCTCCCGACAGGGTGCGTTGCAGCCTGGCCTGGGTGTATACAGAAGCTGTGGATTTTCCCAATATGGGGTCGGTAATCTGACCAAATAAATAACTTGACAGCAAGGTTGTCGGAGAATACGTAGTAAGCGTATCGCCGATAAAGCTGGAAGTTTCCAGGGTGATCGTATCTGTGAAGTCAACGCCGATCTGGTCGCCTTCCAACAAATCAGAGCCTACATCGGTAGGATCTATACATGCAGAGATAGATAACAACAAGACGGTTGCGACAGCGCATGCCGCAGCGCTAATGCTTTTCATGCTTAAGCTTGAATTATTTATACAAGGTGAAAGCGTAGTGTCACTAGAAAAGGTTGAATCAATGTTTTGGCACTTCTTCCTCCAGCAGGGAATTATAAAATTCGAGAAATGCGGGCATTTGCTCCTCTCCTTTAGCTGACAACACGGGTTTATCTGTTTTGGCAAGTACTTCTTGCAGGTTTTCTGCCAGGGCTTCTTCACCTACCACCAGAGCATCGGCATAAGCGATAGCGCCGTGATGTAGCACAACGCCGCTGCCGTTTTGGTAATGGCCGAGGTCTTCGGGGGTAAGGTTATTAATAGATGCTTTTGCTGCAAAATTTTCACCGAAATCGTAGGTAGTGGTTCCGTCATACAACGAGTAAACTACCTTGGCGCGTTGGAACAAGGGCTCTGTTTTGTAAGCCGTTTTCAAATAAAGTGGGATGAGACTAGTCATCCAGCCATGGCAATGTACGATATCGGGCGGCCATCCAAATTTTTTCACAGTTTCGATTACGCCTTTGCAAAAGAAGACCATCCGATCGGCATTGTCTTCGTAAGATTGCCCGTCTTCATCCTGAAAAACTGCCTTGCGCTTGAAAAAATCGTCATTATCCAGAAAATAGACCTGCATTCTTGCCTCAGGCAAAGAAGCCACCTTGATGATCAGGGGGTAGTCGTCGTCATCAACAATAATATTCATCCCAGAAAGGCGAACGACCTCGTGCAAACGGTGGCGACGTTCGTTAATGACGCCGAATCTGGGCATCAAAACGCGAATCTCCATTCCATTTTCCTGGATATATTGTGGCAATTTCCGGGCAATTTCTGCTATAAGTGATTGCTCGGTATAAGGCAGCATCTCCTGGGTTACAATCAGCACTTTCTTTTTACTC
>JAEUUQ010000426.1 GCA_016787505.1 Saprospiraceae bacterium
CATGCAGGAGCTCGGCATCGAGCATTTCGCCAACCGCCAGATCGGCGAACTCTCGGGCGGACAGCAACAACGCGTCTTCCTCGCCCGCGCCCTCTGCCAACAACCCGATATCCTGCTGCTCGACGAACCCTTTGTAGGCGTAGACATGACCACAGAGGAAAAAATCATCCAACTGCTGAAAAAGCTGGCCGCCGCCGGCAAAACAATCCTGGTGGTACACCACGACCTCGCCTCCGCACCTCGCTATTTCGACCGCATCGTGTTTATCAACCAGCGCCTCATCGCCCACGGCGATACCAACACTACTTTCACCCAGGAAAATATCGCCAAAACCTACACCAGCCAATTGCCCATTTTGCACCAGACGGGGATGCTGGGGGGGTAAGGTTGTGGGTTGTCGGTTCTCCGTTGTCCGTTCTTTATCTTTGCCAGTAGAGACGCAAAATTTTGCGTCTCTACCCATATTAAAACAGAGAACAGAGAACAGAGAACCTCAAAATAATATTCCCCATTCAACTCCGATTCAATTCATTTCTCCCAGTAAAATGTTAATACACAACATTTCTATAACGCTCCCGTTGTATTCCTATCTCCCTATGCCTTAACACCTTTTTTGGATTCGCTTCACACAATTAATTTTTCAAAACTGTAAATCAACAGCTTATGAAAAAAACGGTATTTCTATTGTTGCTATTGGCCTCCTTACACACACAAGCACAGGAGGATTGGAAAAAATCTGTGTATTTCGACACCGACCGCCACGAATTGCGCGCCGACGCCCGGCAGCTGCTAGACGAGTGGTGCCGGCAACTGCTCGAATTGCCCGACTACGCTGTGGAGATCGAGGCCCACACCGACAGTCGCGGCTCGGAAACCTACAACCTGCAACTCGCCGAACGCAGAGCCGCCTCGGTGAGTGCTTGCATGGCTACACAGGGCGTAAAGGTGACCAAAACCACCACCAAAAGCCTGGGCGAAGATCAGCCCGCCTTCGACAACGACAGCGACGAAGGTCGTCAGGGTAACCGCCGCGTAGACGTGGTAATCCGCCCCGTTTATTTCTCGGGAGTCGACGAACTGGCCAACGGCCTCAAACGCCACAACCGCCAGACCTACCGCTTCGATGCCGGCAAATCGGTGAAAGTCACCGCCAAATCGGGCACCCAACTGTGGGTCGAAGCCGGCTCTTTTACCCTACCCGACGGCAGCAGCCCCAAAGGCAATATCGAGTTGTCGATAGAAGAATCGTACGACCTGCCCGATATGATGCTGGCAGGGTTGCACACCACTTCTAAAGGCAAAATGCTTGTGAGCGGCGGCATGATTTATGTGGAAGCTACCGCCGGCGGACAACCCCTCACGGTAAAAGACGGCGCCGCCCTGCAACTCGCCATGCCCACCAATATGCGCCAGGAAGGCATGCAACTCTTTTATGGGGCGCCAGGCCAGGGTGGAAACCTCAACGACTGGATATCCACCCAGCAAATGGCAGCCGGCTCGCTAAAAGAACGCATCAAGTCGCCACCCCAACCCCCGCTGCCCGTGATGCGCACCGTAGCACAAGTCAAAACCAATTACGTGGGCAAGGCGCCAAAGAAACCCGAGAGGCCCGGTACCTTTACCCGCAGGGAACCTACGCCGCCCAACCGCGACAAGATCAAATACGAACCCGGCTTTTTCGAACGCATCTTTTCTTCCAAAACTAAACTGGAAGGCAAAAGAGAAGCCAAATACCAGGTGGCCCTGCGCCGCTATGAATACCGCCGCGAAAAATACTGGGATGGATACAAATCTTATGAAGCAGCCCTGCAACGCTATGAACAACAACTGGCCGATTACCAGGTGGCCTACAACGATTGGCTCGACCGGCGCAACGCAGCCACAACCACTACGCAACTGAGCGAAGAAGAAAAAAAGCGCATGATGGCGCAGTACGAAATCGATATGAAAAACTTCAATTTGCAAATGGCCGCCTGGGAAGAGGCGCGCAACAAAAGATTACAGGAGTTTGAAAACAACTTCACCGCCGTAGGCAAAACCGATGCCGCATCGGTGGACTACTACTTCTACGCCGTAACCCGCCTGGGCTGGATCAACTGCGATTTATTCTATAATATCGAACCCGAAGACCAAACCACACTGGTGATTCACGACAACGACGCAGCCGAAGAGCGCGTCTTTGTCATTTTTAAAGAAATGAAAAGCATCATGCCGGCTACGCTGGTCGATGGTAAATACCAATCGGGCAAGGTGCCCAAAAAAGCCGCCGTCAAGATTATCGGCTACAAGGTGCAGGAAGGTAAAGCTTACCTGGCCGTACACGAAACCGTGGCCGGAGAAAAAGACAGCTATGCGCTTCATTATCAGCCCAGCTCGCTGAAAGCGATCAGGAAAGAGTTGGAGATGTTGTAAAGACTGTTGTCCGTTGTCGGTTATCTGTTGTCGGTTCAATTTCTGACAGGATAGCGGGCAACGGATTTTTCTTTGTACTTATGTCAATTTTTCGAGCAACTTATCAAATTTCGGCACATACTCGGGGTGAGTAATCCATTTCAAATTATTGCCATCGCCCTTTTTCCTCGGAATAACATGGAAATGAATATGGAAAACATCCTGCTGAGCTGCCCTGCCCGAATTGCTGATGATCTGTACATCTTTTAAGCCTAATTTTTCTTCGTACAATTGAACGACCATTTTTAGTGCTTTCATTATTTCCAGCAATTCCCCTTCCGGAACATCAAAAATATTTACGTAGTGATTTTTTGAAATCACGAGTGTATGGAATTCACTTATTGGATTAATATCCAGGAATGCGCATGCCTTTTCGTTTTCAAAAATCTTCCAGGATTTTGCTTCGTTCCTGGCAATTTTGCAAAAGATACAGTTGTCCATTTTGTTAATCTAATTTACGATTAGTCGCACTTTTTCGCATTTGCTTGGGCCCGTACCACAGCCAAAATCCGGTTATAGTAAAAAGCAATAACGCCAGCCCTAATACGGTTGTATACGCCAGTTTTATTTGGCCGTTAGAAGTGCCCAGATAATAATCCAATATAGAACCGTCGTGTAAATTCTCTATAAAATCGGCTCGCCTTCGTTCGATGGTAAGGAGATTCCCCGTGGCGCCGTCGAGTTGAATACCCCAGTAGGAATCTTCAAATACAAATTTGACCATGCCTTTGTCTTTCCTTATATCAATGCGCTCCAACTTCAGAGACAAATCAGGCGAAACGGAGTCGTGCAATATTTTACAGGCAAGGTTATGCAGGCTATCAATGGGCAGCCAGGCTTTCAAGTCGGTTGAAGTCCCCGTATAGGATTTAGCAAGAAGCACTCCTCCGCTATGTTTTTTCCATCCGAGTAACAGCCCGGTAACAGCAACCAGAAAGAAAAATGCAAATAAAAGCGCGCCCGTCCACCGGTGTATTTTTCTAAATACGCGAAGTACGCTTGCCTGCTGCTGCCTACGTTTGTTTTCCGTCATTCCTTACGCGTTAGGATGTATAACAGGGCGCAAAAGCCCGGCTTTGTTGCGAAGGTCTGCTTTTTTGCCGCCTTTTTTGTAATACCGCACCTTGAGAATTAGATATGCTTGTTTAAACGGGAGGTTATTTTAGAAATTGCGCTGTCGGAGTATGCGCCAAAGGCATTTACAGTTACACCCTTCACGCCGTATTTCTCGGAAGAAATCGCCATCACGATCATTTCGTCGCCGGGATCGGTCATGCCTTCAAAGCGATAAATTTCGTCTATTTCAAATTCATCCGGAGACAATTCCAGTGAGGGGTTTTGGCAAATCAGGCATCCTTTTTCTGCCCAAAGCGAAAAGTTAGTGGTATATCCTCTTTTTTGCAAATCGTTTACCGCTTCACTTACCGTATCGTATTGAGAGGGTATCATATAACAGCTTGTTATTTTCTTTCGTAATAATGGGTGAAGCAATCAAAACAAAGTTCGTACAGCTCAAGCTTTTGATCTTCTACTTTAGCAGCATACTCCGTCCCCGTTTCAAGGACAAGATACTGATTTGTGCCAAAAAACACCTCATCCCTGATATCCAGGTCGTATTCTACGCGCAATATCAAGGAGTCATTGACGTATTCTTCGTAGAAAATATCGTCAATTTTGAGCGTCTGGGTTTTCATTTCGCTTTCCGGGGTAAGCGTCCAGCCGCCAAAACCGCCTACCGATTTTTTCCATACCCATTCGCCCTGAATGCCCGTTGGTTGTTCGCATGCTGTTTCTTTACGGCAAGCTGACACTACAAGAAACGCCCCCAAGACTAATGCCAATATTTGTTTGTTTTTCATACGCCAACGGTTTTATCGCTTATTGCGAGGTGAATAATCTATTGATAAGACGGGCAGGTTGAAGGGTTGGGTTGGTAATGAGGTCATAGCTTAATAAATCGTTTTACGTATGTCTTATTTTGACCTTCAACAATCAAAATGTACATCCCATTTTCCAACCCGTCAATATTAATTTCTTCTACATCCCAACTTGTTAGCATTTTCACACATACGCCATCTATGCCTAATATCCGAATCTGTTGTATGTCTTCATTTTTTATTCCTTCTAATCTAATCTTGGATTTTGAAGGATTTGGAATTAACTTCACAGGAGATTCCATTATTTCAGTACTTCCTACGCCTATTCCTGGAGGCCCAAATACAAGCCAATACACAGGTATCGTATCGGCGCCATTTGAATAACTATAATTGTCGTTAAATGGGATCGACGCATTCGAAGTAAATACTACCGAATCTTGTTCATGCAATATTATTTGATACATATCACTTGGACTACCCGTATCCCACCATCCTCCTGGATTTATGCTTGTTATCAAACTTCCCATTAGATATGGAGATGTAAATAGTCCGCTATCCCAATACGCTTTGACGGGGAAATTATCTGTTTTAATGTCTATCGTTAGAATTTCATTATATTGATCTATTATTTGTTTTTTGGTATGATATGTTCCTCCGGATCCTGTATATCTTTTGATCCACTCATCTGTTACTCTTACATCCAGTCCTTCCTGATAA
>JAEUUQ010000430.1 GCA_016787505.1 Saprospiraceae bacterium
TCGCCGGCGGAAGAGCTAAACGCGCTCAGGAACACCTCGGCCTCGTACTTATCGCCGCGGATCACATAACCTTTGCTGGCAGAGATAACAGGCTGGAACTTGTCGAACTTAATATCTTCGCCTGATACTTTGTTGAGCAAATGGTTGAGGGCGGTTGTGGCTGAGGCTTTGGCGTCGTTTTGGAACTTGGTCAGGATCGGGAACACGGCTGCCACGGGCATTTGGAGGAAATTGTACTGTACCCAGTCTTTTTTATCCGACTTTTTGACAGCTTCCTCGTCGATTCTGAGCGGCATAGAATTGACTACATTTTCATCGTTGCCCACCAGCTTAGAGAGATCGTTGCGGGTATCCACGATTTTTTGCATCAATTCATAACCCTGTCCTTTTTGGCCTTCGACACCAACCAGCAAGCGGGTAGTGACGTCTTTGTCCTTTTCGCGTTTGGGTTTTTCCGGATCTTTGTCGGAGGGGCCGCCGGCCTTTTCGAAGAGATCCTTCTTCATGTCTTCGACATATTTCACAAACTCGTCGGACACTTTTTTCACCTCGGCGGCATCGGCGCGAAACTTTTCATTTGTTTCGTTGCGATAAGCGTCGGCTTGCTTATTGATATTGGAAATAATCGTCTGGTTAGTTTGTTCGACGATATTATTACTGTTTGTAATACCCTTATTAATCGTAAAAAAGGCATTCATAACCTCGGCAGAGATGTTGAGGGCCAACAGGGCCGTCAGCACCAGGTACATCAAGTTGATCATCAACTGCCGCGGTTCCTTTGGAATTGACATACGTTTTCGGATTTAGCAGTTAGCAATGGTTTGTCTTCGAAACGTCAGGATAGTTTCAATTAGCGGTTGACACTGGCCATCGCCGAAATCACATTACCGTAAACGTTATTCAGCGAGCTGTAGACGTTATTCAGCGAGCCGATATTCTTGTTCAATACAGCGAGATTTTCTTTATACACCTTGGTATCTTCCAGAGAATCGCTGAGGTCGGCCATAGCTTCGTTCAGCTTGGTGTAGAAATTGCTCATCGCTTTGATCTGATCGCTGGTGCCGGAGAAGTCTACTTCTTGCAGTGCTTTGAGCGAAGACAAGCTTTTAGACATGTTCTGCAGTTCGGCGAGCATACCGCCCAGTTGGCGCTCAACCACTTCACCGTTGAGTGCGGGCGTTTTTTGCATTACATCTACCGGGCCGGCCGCCAGGGGGGCGATAGTGGAGTTGTAGTCGTCCAATCCGGGATAGAGTTTGTGCCAGTAGTAGTCGGGTTCGGGACCGATAATACCCAGGAAAAGGAAGATAATAGCTTCCATCGTAAGGCCGATAACCAGCATTTGGCTTGCGCCTTCCCAGCTTTCGAGCTTAAACAGAGCGCCCATCAAAACGATTGCAGCGCCTACGCCAATCAGCAGGTTCTTAAAGTATTTGAATCCCTTAGTCTTAACGAAACTCATTGTTCGACGTTATTTGAATGGTGAATAAATCAATTGAAAATACCCTTCTATAATGCAGCAATTGGAAAAAGTAACAGGTTGTTAAAAAAAAATTAAAAAAACCTGGGATATGCTGCGGAGTGGTTATGGGGTGGGATGAAAACGACAGAGGGCGTCTGACAAGTCGGTTGTGAAATTAATTTTCGCGATTGACTTGTGAGACACCCTCCGATTATTATTCATTCTGCTTAGAAGTCGTTAGCAGAGCGACCCAAGAAGGTCAACACGCCGCGGAAACCGATATAGGATTTGGTAGTATCCTGGAATTCCCAGTTGCGTGTGCTCGTTTGCATAAAGTGCATAATATCCTTCCAGGAGCCGCCGCGGATTACTTTGCGCTTCCAGGAGTCGGGATCGTCGTCCTTGGCGTCATAGCGGATATCCGGGTTCAGGTCGTGGACAAAAGAGTAAGAGTTTTCGTAGAAAGCCGAGCTTGTCCATTCCGACACATTGCCTGCCATATTATAGAGGCCGAAGTCGTTGGGGAAGTAGGCATCAGCGCGCACGGTGTACTGGCCGCCGTCTTCGGGGTAATTGCCCCGGCCTGGTTTGAAGTTAGCCAGCAGACAGCCTTTTGCGTTGCGGGTATAATAACCGCCCCAAGGGAAAGGAGCGCTATCGTGGCCGCCGCGGGCTGCGTATTCCCATTCGTGTTCGGTGGGCAGGCGGAAGTCTTCCGTATTTACGCCGTCGCCGCGGGTTTGCTGGTACGTATTCCAGAGCTTGGTTCTCCAGTAGCAGAAGGCATTGGCAGTGTGCCAGTCGATACCCACAACGGGGTAATCGTCGAAGGCGGGGTGCCAGAAATAGTTACGGGTAAGCGGCTCGTTATAAGAGTAGGAGAAATCGCGAACCCAAACCAGCGTATCGGGATAAATATTCACCTTTTTACGCTTGATAAATGAGTTTCTGGGCGACTTTCCGCGGTCGTGAGCGGCTTTTTGCCAGTCGTACCATTCGTACTCGTACACGAGTTTGCTCACGTCGAGTTCTTTTTTGCCGGCAAAGCGGTCATCGCCTTGGTAATACAGGTCGGCCAGGGCCTCGTCGGCCCAATCGATCTCGTATTCCCAGTCGATACGTTGTTCGCCCGACTCTTCGTCTTCGATGTAGTGATCCAGGTAAGAATGTGCGATCGAGTCGCGTACCCAATAAACGAACTGACGGTATTCGTTGTTCGTAACCTCTGTGTCATCCATGTAGAAACCCTGGATAGAGATTGATTTGGTACGCTGTACGAATGTGTTGGTGATGTCCTGGTCGCTGGGACCGATGTGTAGCGTGCCGGAAGGTATGTAAACCATACCATAGGGATTGATACCTTTCCATGCCGGACGATCGAGTACGCCTACCAATTCGCCGTTCTCGCGTCTGCCACAAGAAGAAACCACCAGCACCAGCAGTACTAGTGCAAATTTGAGTACATTTTTCATAAGTAACACCCGAGTTTTCCTTCAGATAAAAAAAGTAAAAATATGGTCTTCTAAAGCGACCGTAAATATAGACCGTTTGAAAAATTTACCAAAAATTATCTTAGCGATTTGCAAAAGTAATGCCAAAGTTTAACATATAGGCCGATAAAAAGGCATATACCCGGCATAAACAACAAATAAAAATAGCCGGCGGGGGCTTAATTGGACCTGGGGTTGTAGATGATTCTGGGGGGGCGGCCGGCGCCCAACAATTTGCCAAGATTGTAATTCAGTGCAATTTCATGTGAGCCGTTATTTACCGCACTCAGCCCCGATAGTGTAAGGTCGAAGGCATAACCAAGCGATAATTTTTCACTCAACTTAACACCTGCCATTATTACGGCAGCATCGAGTGAATTACTGCTATAACCTCTGAACGCCAGCCCTGCGGAGATATTGTCGTTATAACTAAATAATATTGAAGCGAAGCCCTGGGTTTGCACCACATCGGATTGTATCATCACCGAGGGGTGAAGGGAAAGGCTGCTGCTGAGTTCAAAATGCAGGCCCAGGTGAAAGAAATACGCCCTGCTGAGTTCGAGTTGCAATTGGCCGATGGGTGTTTTGGGGGCGGTTAGGTGTCTGACGGCGATACCGGCATCCAGTTTTTCAGATTGGAAGAATATTCCGGCATGAAATGTGGGGGTAGAACCGCTTTCCACACCGAGGGGCAGCAGGTCGTCTTCGTGGTTGATACCGCCGGGTTCCGTATAAATACCGCCGGGCGTGCGCAACTTGGCGCCGTCGAGGCTGCGTTGCACGAGCCCCCCTCCTGCTCCCAGCGACCATACGCCGCGGGTTGCTTCAAACTGGTAGTTAAATGCCACAGAGGCTGAAGTAAGTCGTTCTGCGCCCAATTCGTCATTCTCTACGATAATACCTACCCCTCCTCCTGCTATATATAAAGGCATATGCGCGGTGAGATATTGGGTAGAGGGGCTTCCTTCGAGGCCGGTCCATTGCTTTCGCAAACCTGCGCTCAGGCTCAGCGATTGTTCCAAACCGGCGTATGCGGGATTAAAATTGAGTTGATTAAAATTATACATACTGTATTGTGCGGCTTGCTGTGCGAATGCCGTGACAGCGGTCAATAACAGTACAATCAGTTGTAATACTATCTTCATAGCCTTTCTGGTTTGAGTAATTGCAAGGCTTGCGCTAAAGTAGAAACGGGCAAGCGGCATGCATAGTCTTTGCAAATAAAAATATTTGTGTCGGCGCCGACAATTTTTCCGGACAGCAGCGGGTAATTGTCGTTGGTTTCAGAAGTAGCCATCAGCACTTTCTGAGGCAAATAGGCGGCAAGTAGTGCCCGGGCTTCTGTGTGGGCATGGGCGCCGGTTATGGCTATTTCGCGCATGCCGTAGGCCAGTGTTGACATGCCGATAGCCCAGCGGGAAAAGGAAGAGGGGTATTTAGTGACGCTATCGGCAAGTTGACGGCACATAGCGGCGGCCTGCTCCCGGTATGCCGGTTTGTCGAGCAATATACCCAATTTGAGCAGGTTTGTAACCATGGTAGAGTTGCCGGAAGGTGTTGCCGAATCGTACAGTTCTTTTTTTCGCATCAGGATATCCTGTTGGCTTTCGGCGGTAAAATAAAACAACCGGGCTTCCTCATCCAGGAAATGGCGGATCACGAAATCTGCATAGTTATCGGCGGCATCCAGCCAGGCCGTATCGAAAGTAATGTGATAAGCCTCCAGTAGGGCTTCTATATAAAAGGCGTAGTCTTCGAGGAAAGCATCGTATTGGGCGACGCCGTCTTTATACGTGTGCAACAAATCGAGTTTACCCGGTTGGGTCATTTTTTGTTGCAGAAAGCGCAGGTTGCGCAGCGCCGCTTCGCGGTAGGCATCTACGCCCAGTGCCTGGTAGGCTTGCGCGTAGGCGGTACATTGGAGGGCATTCCAGCTCAGCAATATTTTGTCATCGAGGCCGGGGCGGATTCGTTGATCGCGCAGCGCCATCAGTATGCGGCGGCCGGCGTCGAGGCGGTCCGACAACTCCGAAGGCGAAACCCCGCGTTCGGCGGCAAAAACCTCGAGTTTTTGAGGCTGCCATAATATATTGGTGTGCTCCCAGTTTCCCTCGGGGGTAACGCCAAAGAAATCGCAAAACTCAGCAGCGTTTTTTCCCAGGGCTGCGGTGATGTCGCTGTAATCCCACACATAAAATTTACCCTCTACGCCTTCCGAGTCGGCGTCGAGCGCGCTGTAGAAGGCGCCTTCGGGGCTGGTCATCTCCCGTTCGATAAAATCAAGCGTATCTGTGATCGTTTTTTTATAATATGCCGATTGCGACAAGCTATAGGCTTCTGACAAAAGGCTAACGAGCAGGGCATTGTCGTACAACATCTTTTCAAAGTGGGGGATACGCCAGGCTCTGTCGGTAGCATAGCGGGCAAATCCTCCGCCGAGATGATCGTAAATCCCTCCGCCGCTCATCTTATCGAGCGAAAAGAAAACGTGATCGACGGCAGCTTGCGTGCCTGTAAAATAATAGTAGTGGAGCAACCATTGCAACGACATCACGCCGGGAAACTTGGGAGCGCTGCCGAAGCCGCCGTCGAGTTTGTCAAAACTTTTGGCCAGGTTGGCAAAGATATCGTCCATCAAGGCCGGGGTAAACAGGGCGGAATCGGCCATATCGGGCAATTGGTTGGGGAGGAACGTGCGGTCGGTGCGCGCAATCATTTCGGTGAGTTTGTCGGCCTGATCTTCCACCACTTCGCGCCGTTGCTGGAAATTCCGGGAAATATTACCCAACACTTGTAGCCAGGAAGGTCTGTTAAAGGCGGGTTTTGGGGGGAAATACGTGCCGGCGTAAAAAGGACGCCCGTCGGGCGTAAGAAAGCAATTGAGAGGCCAGCCGCCGCCGCCGCTGAGAATCTGGCAGGCTTCCATATAGATTTGGTCTACGTCGGGGCGTTCTTCTCTGTCCACCTTTATATTAATAAAATGGTCATTCATAAACTCAGCTACTTCGCGATCCTCAAACGATTCCCGTTCCATCACATGGCACCAATGGCAGGTAGAATAGCCGATACTGACCAAAATGGGTTTGTTGTCTTTTTTGGCTTTTTCAAAAGCTTCGGGCTTCCAGGCGAACCAATCCACCGGATTGTGCATGTGCTGGCGCAGGTAGGGGCTGGTTTCGAATTGTAATCGATTCATATAAAGAGATCGTGTTAGGGCTGTTGTTTACTGCGGGTATCAATTGCCAATAATAGAACAAATTCGGTAGAGTTTTGTAGAGACGCAAAATTTTGCGTCTCCACAAAAAAATAATAAACAAAAAGAAGGGTTAGTATTGACATAATAAACAAAGTGTTTTATATTTGTTGTCGATAACGATATATCAAACAAAAAGTGCATGACGTATTAAGCACATCAAAAGCTTTGCTGCGTATGAAAAACGATCAATACACCGATTATTCGGCTTCCGGGAAGAAGGGGCCGGTTACGAACCGCCAGCAAGGCGTACGCCGGGACTACGACTATATCGCCTTGCAGGATATTACCCTGAGCATGATACTCAAACACATCTGGCTGGGAATTCTTAAAATATGGGTGGTTTTGAAATATTATTTCCACCGGTTTACGGCCGGCGCCTTTCAGGGCATACGCATATCCTGGTATAAAGTTGGGTTGGCTGCCTTTTTGCTATTCATCATTTTGAAAAAGGACATCCAATTTTCGATCAATATGCGCGCGCCGGGGGCTGCTTCGGAGGTAAGCAATGAGCAAGGGGATGTAAGGCCGGTAAAGCTGGATGCCAACAGGTTTAGCGTCGGCGATTTTTTTCGGCTTGGCAACAAAAAAGAAATTAGCGCCCCTGTTGTTATCGAGGCCGGGCAGGCCAGGTCTTACATCCGTCGGTTTTCGAGGGTAGCGCAGGTAGAAATGCAAAAATACGGCATCCCGGCCAGTATTAAAATGGCGCAGGGACTGCTGGAGAGCCAGGCCGGACAATGTAAGTCGGCCAAAAACAGCAACAATCACTTTCCGGCTCAATTGGGCGAGCACAGCTATGAAAGCGCCTGGGAAAGCTGGCGGGCCCACAGTCAGTATTTGAAGACGACGTTTCCGGACTTATTCGACCTCGAAAGCAGCTACAAAAAGTGGGCGAAGGGATTGGAAAAAGCTGGGTATGTCGATAGTGATGATTATTCCGAACAGCTCGTCTCCTTAATTGAGCAATACCAGTTATACCTGTTGGACGAGCAATAAACTGATTCTTGCCTATTTACTCCATAAGTGGTTTTCTCATGAATGTCAGAAGGGCCGCCGCCAAAGGCGGTTCTTTTTTTTGTATGGATAGCGTACATCCATATAACCGAAACGCAGAATCAGGCGTTTATAAAAAGAACCACCTGATAAAATAAACTGAACGACCATGATCAAACAACTCGGCTCGTATTTTGCTGTGGCGTTTTTGAGCGCCTTTTTTGCCTTTCTGTTATTCAGATACACTTTTCCAAGTGCCATGCCGGCACAACAATCGCAAGATGCTTCCGTACAATTTACCAATTACCAAACGGGTGACCAAAACCCGACGCTAAACGTAAGTCCGAAGTTGCTCAACGGCGAAATGGCGCCCGATTTCAGGGTAATTTCCCGGCAGGCTACGGCAAGTGTGGTCAACATTACCAGTAAGGGTGTAAATGGATACAGGACTTCTTCGGGGTCGGGGGTCATCATGTCATCCGATGGATTTATCATCACCAACAACCACGTATTGGAAGATGGCAATGACTACGAAGTAACCTTACACGACAAGCGCAAACTAACTGCCACCGTAATAGGCATAGATCCCACTACAGACCTGGCGTTGCTCAAAGTCAATGCTTCCAGGCTGCAGCCTGTAGTTTTCGGCAACTCCGACCAGGTAGAAGTGGGCGAGTGGGTATTAGCCGTGGGCAATCCGTTTAACCTGAATTCAACCGTCACGGCGGGCATTGTAAGTGCCAAGGCGCGCAATATCAGCATATTGCGCGAATCGTACGCCATCGAATCCTTTATCCAGACCGACGCCGTTGTCAATCCCGGCAACAGTGGAGGGGCGCTTGTCAATGCTATTGGTGAACTCGTCGGTATCAATACCGCCATCATGAGCGAATCGGGCGCTTATGAGGGATATTCTTTTGCCATTCCCTCCAATCTGGTTCGAAAAGTATTTGCAGATCTTCGGGAATTCGGCAGCGTAAAACGAGCCATTCTGGGCGTGCGAATTGATGACGTCACCGACGCCATGGCCCGGGAAATGAGACTCCCCTCCCCTACCGGCGTATTTATCAGCGATGTCACAGCGGGCAGCAGCGCACAACAAGCGGGATTAAAGGCCGGCGATGTGATCATCAGTATTAACAGCGTGCGTACGGGTTCGGTACCTGAGCTTCAGGAGCAGATCGCCCTGTATCGCCCTGGCGACCGTATCAGCCTGGAGTATATTCGCGACGGCAAAAAAATCACCAAGGAGAACCTCGAATTAAAAGGCCTTGACCGCACGGCGTCGACGTTTAGGAGGTAATTACGAATTACGAATTACGAATTACGAATTACGATTTGCGATTAGGAATGGGGTTTTCTTACAAGCGGTAGGGGGTTAGGGCTTCTGCGATAATTCGGTCGTTAGAGAGGCGGGGTACTTTGTTTTGGCCGCCGAGTTTGCCTTGAGTTTTCATATAATCGCGGAAGGCATCCCTTTTCAATGGGCGAATCACCAATGGGCGGAGGATATTTCCTTCGACGAGGTCCTTGTAGTAGATATTTTGCAGCATCATATTGGTATCGACGCTTGCTTCCAGGGCGGAGATATCGGGGGGGAGATTGTCAAACTCCACAAACCAT
>JAEUUQ010000433.1 GCA_016787505.1 Saprospiraceae bacterium
TTTCAACAGACTAATATACCCCTCTACGTTGCGCAATGGTTCTTGTAAGTCGTGCGAAGCGATATAGGCAAACTGTTCTAACTCGCTATTCGACCGCTTGAGTTCATTCACCAATTGATGCAATTCTTCTTGCGTTTTTTCTAATTCCCGGGTGCGCAATTCGAGCTGTAATTTGGAATCGCGCAAGTCTTTTTCTACCTGAAGGCGTTCAGCAATGTCACGTACTACTGCTGTGAAAATGCGCTTTCCATTGTATTGAAAATCAGAAATATGTAATTCTATTGGAAAAATATCTCCATTAGATCGCTGCCCGGTCATCATTAATTCATCTGGCAGAATCTGAGATTTTTCATTTTTGATCCGGCGTTTAAATAATTCTAATTGCAAGGATTTATGAGGTGGAGGTATGAGAAATGTAAAAGGTCTCCCCACAAGCATGTCTGACTGGTAACCCCACATTTTTTCCATTTCTTTATTAACTAATAATATTTCTCCCTCCTCGTTAAAGGTAATGATGCCATCCCTGACCGCATTCATTATTTCGCGCAACTGAATGAATGCTTCTCTCTCTTCATTTATCATTGGCAATTCGCATTTCCTAATTCCTAATTCGTAATTCCTAATTCGTAATTCATTTAACCGTTCTATGAATCTGCTTGTGATGCCTAAGAAAATGCCATTCAAAAAACAGGAGCATTGCATCTAAAGACAACAAACCTGCAAAGGGATGGCGATAAATCAATTTTTGGAAAATACCGTCGGGCAAAGTGTCGAGATATTCGCGCAACTCGCGGCGATTATTTTTCCAAATCCGGGCTGTTTCCTGCAAAGTACTATGCGCCGGCAGTTTTTCGTCGCTGACATTCGCCGGGGCCTTAAATTTTAGTGGGGCATAGATAAAAGTCCAGAGCAAAAATATATGCCAGGCGCCTGTTACCCCCGCATTTTTCAGCGCAGGATTAAAGCTGAGTTTCTTTTGCACATAAGCCAGCGACAACTGCTCGGCCAGTAGCATATGGTGCATCACTTGCATGGCCGACCAGGCGCCGGGCGACGGCTTTTGGTTGAGCTGCGCTTCGCTGTAAGAAGAGAGCTCTGACAACAGCGACTCCAGTTGCCGGTCGAGTTTGTCGAGTTGTTGGGTGGTGGATTTTTTCATATAGATTGGCTTGGTAAATGCAAGGATGGCATCGTTTGGAGTGTGGGAGTGTGGGAGAGAGAGAAAAATCGCACCCTCCCACACTCTCACCCTCTCACACTCCTTCTCAGCGTTTCAACTCCGCATAATATTGATGATAATACGGAATCGTCGAAATGCCTTTATAAAAATTGAATAAACCGTAATGCTCGTTGGGCGAGTGTATGGCGTCGGAGTCAAGGCCGAAGCCCATCAACACGCTTTTTACGCCCAGCACCTCCTCAAACAGCGCCACAATGGGAATACTGCCGCCCTCGCGTTTGGGGATGGGCGTTTTGCCGAAAGCGGCGTTCATGGCCTTATATGCAGCCATATACTCGGGCGTATCGGTGGGGGTCACCACCGGTTCGCCGCCGTGGTGGTAGCTCACTTTTACCTTTACGCAATCGGGCGCGATTTTTTCGAAATGCGCTTTGAACAGATCGGCAATTTTCTGCGAATGTTGGTTGGGCACCAGTCGCATGCTGATCTTGGCAAAAGCTTTTGATGGCAACACCGTTTTGGCGCCTTCGCCGGTATAACCGCCCCAGATGCCGTTGACATCCAGAGTAGGACGTATAGAGGTGCGCTCCAGCGTGGTAAAGCCTTTTTCGCCCCAGAGGTCGTTTACGTCAAGTGCGGCTTTGTAGGCCTTTTCGTCGTAAGGCGCTTTGTTCATCTCGGCGCGCTCGGCGGCACTTACCTCCACTACGTCATCGTAGAAACCGGGGATCGTAATGTGGTTGTTTTCGTCGTGCATGGAGGCGATCATCTTGGCCAGGATATTGACGGGGTTGGCCACTGCGCCGCCGTATACGCCGGAGTGGAGGTCGCGGTTGGGACCGGTAACTTCCACCTCCACGTAGCTCAGGCCACGCAGACCTGTGGTAATCGACGGCGTTTGGTTGTCAATGATCGAAGTATCGGAGATCAGGATGACGTCGCAGGCCAGCATATGCTTGTGCTCGCGGCAGAAAGCGCCGAGGTTGACGGAGCCTACCTCTTCTTCGCCTTCGATCATAAACTTGACGTTGCAGGGCAATTCGCCGTTGACCGCCATGGCTTCAAAGGCTTTGATGTGCATAAACACCTGACCTTTGTCATCGCAGGAGCCGCGGGCAAAAATAGCCCCATCGGGGTGCAGCTCCGTTTTTTTGATAACAGGTTCAAAAGGCCCCGAATGCCACAAGTCGATGGGATCGGCGGGCTGCACATCATAATGGCCGTAGACCAATATGGTGGGCTTGGCCGGGTCGACCATTTTTTCACCATATACGATCGGGTGTCCGGCGGTGGGATACACCTGCACTTTGTCGACGCCTACTTTGCGCAAATGGACGGCCACGGCTTCTGCGGCGCGCTGTACGTCGCCTTTGTGTGCCGGATCGGCGCTTACAGAGGGAATGCGGAGCAATTCCAGGAGCTCTTCCAGGAATCGGTCTTTGTTTTGCTCGATAAAATGTTGTACTTTTTGCATATCTTTTGGTGGTAGCATTTGATTAGAGATTCCAAAGATAAGCCTAAGTTTTATATAATTAAGTGAACAGTGAACTGTGAACAGTGAACTGCTGGTTGATAAGCTTGAGTAGCGAAATAATTTATTGAAAATCAATTTTTTAAAATAAGCTGTACGCTAATAAACTGCAGATCATGAAAGCCGTATTGCTGAAACAAGAGGGCGAGGCCGCGCAACTGTATATCGGTGAATATCCCACACCGGTAGCGGGGACTGGTGAAATTTTGATTCGCGTGCGCGCCACTGCGCTCAACCGCGCCGATATTCTGCAACGCCAGGGCCATTCAGGTAGCGACGTTCATCTGCCAACATAATTGCAGAATATCGCATAAAATCTATTTTCACCAAAAATCCCCCCTCATTCACTGACAAATCTCATTGCTATTTTAAAAAAAAATACATATACTTCCTGTCAGCTAAGCCCCAATGTGGTTAGGTACTTTTCATTTACCTTATCAACCATAAGCCATGAAAACGTTCAAAATCAAAGATCTGGTCATTTCGATGGAGGGCCGCCCGCGCACTAAGCAGATGGTCCACATCACTACGAGGATTGAAACTAAGTTTTGTATTAAGGGCTGCTCGCTGGTGATTTCGGACTGGTGCAAAAACAACTATTCTAATCCTTTTGAGAATTGTTTTGCAGGGTCTATCGTGGTAGATACCATCTATACCCCTACCTGCGGCGGTACGAAATGCGGCGGTTCTGTGGACCCTACCTACTACGACTTTAGAGATGTCGATTACCTGGAAGAACTCAAGTCGATGAAAGCGTATGTCGAAGAATACGAACGTATACTCGAAGAAAGCCTTAAGCCGGACACGATGGAAGAACTCGATATGCTGGAAGCGAAACTTAATGCTGCAATAAATGAGGTCAAAGCACTCAGGAAACAAGTGAAGTAAGTTTTTACCTTAAAAAATACAGCCATGAAAACGTTCAAAATTAAAGACCTCGTCATTTCAATGGAGGGACCTCAAAAGACTACTGTCATTACGATGAAACTGCGCACGCTTTGCTTGCCGTGTACGAAGGTGGTTTCAAAAATTTCTCCGGTCATTGCTTGCTTGACGGGGAGTAATCCTGTCACTTTTTGTAGGCCGACACCGATTTACCAGTGTAAATATACTCCTCTTGACAATTGGTGTGGCGGTACGCCTTCAGTATGTGGAGGAGCCTCGCCAGAACCATGGGAGTTTGATATTGATGAAATAGTCATACTGGAGGATATCAGGCAAATCAGAATTGAGGCCGTCGAATTGGAAAAAGCGTACGAGGCACTTCTGACTCCTCAAACAGCGGAGGATATCGGACAAGTAGAATCCAAACTCAACGAGGCAATAGCGTTTGTCAGATCGCTCAAAAAATAAAATGATGGCAAACAATTAATTGCGTCTGAGTGAGTGATTGTTATTGATTTATTAACTGCAAAAAACCTTAAGCCATGAAATCGTTCAAATTAAAAGACCTCGTCATTTCCGTGACGGATTTGAAAGAACGTACCCAAACGGGGGTATTGACTGAATTGACGGCTCATGTTTGTTACATGGGTTGTTCCAGGCTCATTTCGCAATGGTGTCAGATGGTTAATACGAAGACGTATGCCTGCAGGGGTGCAACCCCCATTACTACAATCTTGACAGCATTTACTACAACCCTTGGGGAAAGACCTGACGTTGAAATATTTGAAGAACTGAAATACGCCAAGGAATGGATTGCAGAAATGGAAAAAGCGCTTGAAGCCAATTTCAAACCGCAGACACGGGAAGAACTCGAAATGCTGGAAGGCAAGCTCAACGAAGCTTTGAAAGAAGTTAACGCGCTTCAAAGGCAAATGAAAAAATCGTCGTGACCATGAAGCTTCACTTCCTGCCGACCAATACATTCAGAGTCGGTCGGCAATACGAACTGGTAGAATCCAATCGCATCGCACAGTCGGCGCCTCCGGCGCTGGCTGTGCTGTTCTCCGACCCTGACGTATACGGGCTGTTTGTGCCCGTTGATCCTCAAAGTAAGCTGAGTCCTAAAGTGGCCTATAAGGACGTCGCCCTCCTGTATTACTCCCTGCAAACCGAAGGACGATTACCCCGGTTTATGCTCAATGTGTATGACGACGAAACAAATGTAACCGTGGCCCGGCTTGTGCTCGACGGCATCGTGGAAGTGGAATACAAGGGC
>JAEUUQ010000443.1 GCA_016787505.1 Saprospiraceae bacterium
CCGAGTGAGTTAATGGTTAAAAAAAGCATGAACCCAGAGCGACGTTTGCCACGAAGGCTTTGTCAAAACGTTGGCAAAAGTATTCAAAAAAATATGTTTTTTCGCATTGTTTTTTTTTAGGTTTATGGGTTTACAGGTTTATCGGTTTATGAGGCCCCCCCTAAACCCATAAACTTATTAACCCATAAACCCATCCAACAATGGATCAACTCGACGCACTCAACCAGGTGGCAGAATTCCACCGCACGTTTAAACACCCTATTTTAGCCGAACCGGCTATTCCTTCCGAAGAACGGTGCCGGCTCCGGGTGGCCCTGCTCGCCGAAGAGCTCGACGAATTGCGCGAAGCAATTGCCGAGGGCGATATCGTGAGTGTGGCCGATGCGCTCTGCGATATCCAGTACGTGCTGTCGGGCGCCGTACTCGAATTCGGGTTGGGCGCCAAGTTCAGAGCCCTCTTCGACGAGGTGCAGCGCTCGAATATGAGCAAAACCTGCCAATCGCTCGAAGAGGCCGAAGCTACCGCCAAACATTACAAGGAAACAAAAGGAATTGATAGCTATATCCGCCAGGAAGGCGAACACTACCTGGTGTACCGCAGCGACGACCACAAAACGCTGAAGTCGATTAATTATTCACCGGCAAATCTGGAAAGAATTCTGGAGGTGACAGGGTGACAAGGTGACAGGGTGACAAGGTATCAGCACACCCTGTCACCTTGTCACCTTGTCACCTCTCCACCACATTCCCCTCAATAAACAACCACTCTGCCCGGCGCCGGCCGCTGAAATACACCTTTATTGTCTTTCGAAAATAGCCCTCATCGTGAGCATCGTAAGTGATAACGAGGCTGCCCAGCGAATCAGGTAATACCGACAACTCGGGCCAATCGGAGGTGGTGCACCCACAAGAGGTACGCACGTTGTCGATGGTGATGGCCTCTCCGCTCACGTTTTTAAAGGTAAATTCGTGCGATACCGGTTCGTTTCGGGTGATATCCCCGAAATCATGCGTATCCGGACTTATCCAGGCTACTATGTCTTCCCCGTTGATGGCCATCGGCGCAGCCCACAAGCTGATTGCGATGATTAATGTGTTGATCATAGTGAATCGTTTAGTAGGGTTTAGTGCCTTATCTCTCCCTCCCCTCCAGGGCCTTCTCTGTGATTTCCCGTATAATTAAGTCCCCGTGGTCGCGTGTATTTTCGATAAACAGCTTATTCGTTTTTTTGCCTGCACAAACCACGCCTGCCAGGAAAACATTGGGCAGATGGGTTTCCAGGGTATCCGGGTTGTGGAGGGGGGCTTGGGCTTCATCCGTTGCAATGCGCAGACCGAGGCGTTCCAGAAATGGGTAATTGGGCTGGTAGCCGGTCATGGCCAGCACAAAATCGTTGGGGATAGAGAAATCGCCTTCGGGGCCGCTGAGCAGCACCTCATTGGGATAAATGGCTTTCACCTTCGTATTAAAAAACGCTTTGATACTCCCCTCTTTGATGCGATTTTCGATATTGGGCCTTATCCAGTATTTTACTCCAGGATAAATCTCTGATTCGCGGATGGCCATGGTGACCCTGGCGCCTTTGTAAAAGGTTTCGAGGGCTACATCGCAGGCCGAATTGGCGGCGCCCACCACCAGCACATCCTGCCCGGCGTAGGGATGTGCGTCGTCGTAGTAGTGCTTCACTTTTGGCAGCGATTCTCCCGGCACATCAAGCAGACAGGGTGTGTCGTAAAAACCGGTGGCGACGATCACCGCTGTCGCGTCGTATTGCGCTTTGGAAGTATGCACCCGGTACCCTCCTCCCCCGATGGGTTCCATTTTTTCCACTTCTTCATACAAACGCACTTCGAGTTGCCAGGATTGCCATATCCGGCGATAATATTCGAGCGCTTCGAATCGCGTGGGTTTGTCGCCGTGCGAGATGAAGGGCACCTCCCCTATTTCGAGCAGGCGGGAGGTAGAAAAAAAGGTCATGTTGGTGGGAAAATGGTAGATAGCGTTGACCAGCGCGCCTTTTTCCAATACGACATAACTAAGCCCGGCCCGTCGAGCTGCGATAGCGCAGTTGAGCCCCGTGGGTCCGCCGCCGATTATAACAAGGTCATAAGGCAAAGTATTCATGTAAAGAATGAAGAATGAAGAATGAAGAATGAAGAATGAAAAATGAAAAATGAAAAATGAAAAATTTACAACTCACAACCCACAACCCACAACCCACAACTCACTCCAGCAGCTCCATAATCTTCGCCGACAGCTCTTCGGGTTTGAGGGGTTTGGGCAGATAGGCATTCATACCTGCTATGCGACAGCCTTCTTCTTCCTGTTTGGTAGCGCCTGCTGTCATAGCAATAATAGGCACGTTGCTTGTCTTTCTGATTTCGACGGTAGCCTGAATACCATCCATGACGGGCATATACAGGTCCATCAATATCAGGTCGTAGGGATATTCAGCAAATTTGGCCAGGGCTTCCGCCCCGTTGCCGGCGATATCGACCGATACCAGATCCGACCAGGATTTAAGTACTTTTTTAGTGACGACCTGGTTGAGCAGGTGGTCTTCCACCAATAAAATATGCAAAGGCAATACCGGCCTGTCGAATTTTTTTTCCTTACCGGAAATAGACAGAGGCAATTGCACTTCGAGGCCGTACCAGTGAAAACCCTTCTTCTCCAATTTCCATTGCCCGCCCAGCGTGATTAACAATCTTTCAACTATCAATGCGGAAACGCCTCTGGGTGACTTGGCGGTATCCGTGATGTCTATAACCGGTATAGGCTTGCCATAATAGGTAATTAACAAGTGCAGGCTGAGTTTGTTGATTGCCTGCTCTTTGCGTTGAAAAGCTACTTCCACTCCATTTTTTTTATCACAATAGGGAATGAGCAATGTAAAGACATAATAAAAAAGCTGCGTAATAAGCTGGTAGTCGCCGCCGGCCTCATCCGAAAAATCCTGGCCTGTTTTAATTTCCAGGTTGATGCCTGCATGTTTACATTTAAGCCGAAACAATTGCACCGTATTTTTGATGAGATTGCCCAACATAAAGGCGGATTCGGTGGGAGAAAGCGTCTCGTCCTGATCAACTACGTATCCCAGCAACGCGTCTACGCCGATAGACAACTCATCTACCACGGTTTTGAGCGTGGCGATAATCTCTTTATGCTGCGAATGGGGTTTATCTTTTTCCAATAAATACAATAAACTCACAATAGCATTTAAGGGCGTGCGAATATTAAAACCCAATTCTGCTAGTCCGGCTTTTTTAGGAAGTTGTGTTTTTATATCGACTACAACTGCTTCAGCTTCCTGGGAAGGCGTTGTGTTTTTGAGTTGGGTAATATCCTGCAAACTGCCGAACAACATTATTTTATTGGTCGCCTCATCGAAATTGAGCTTGGCTTGTACCGCCACATGTTTTATCGTTCTGCCACCAATGAGCACGCGATGATCGAGGCGGTGCATTTCGCCCGATTTGAGGGCTTCATCGAGAAAAGTTTCCAATTTGGGTTTATCATCCGGATGTACGCGGTCCAGATAGTCCGACCACCGGTGTTGTTGTTGGGATGGAGGCAAATCGAGGATGCGGTACATTTCTTCCGACCAATACATGGCATTGGTCACTATATCGATTTGCCAGTTGCCCAACCGGGCCAGTTGCTGCACCTCCTGAAAGCGTTTTTCGTTAATTTCCATTTGGTTGACCCGGCGTTGCAGCGCAGCCTGCGATTTAAAGCGCTGCTGCGAATATCTGATCGTATCCACCAGGCGTTTGCTGGTAAACTCGCCTTTGACCAGGTAGTCCTGGGCCCCGGCGCGCACCGACTGGTCGCCCAATACGACGTTGTTATTGCCGGTAAGGACTATAACCGGCACGTGGGGTTGTTCTTTTAAAAAATTTTTAAGGGTAGTAAACCCCAGACTGTCTTGCAAAGATAAATCCAACAATACCACATCTATGGGGGTTTCTTCCAAAAGGCGCAACCCTTCCGATAAAGTATTAGATTGGTATAAAACGTATCTATACGACACCTCATCTAATAAAACGCGGATGGTCACCACATCAGCGGGGTTGTCTTCTATTACCAGTATATGGGTTATCGCCGACATAGTGAATTACTTTTTTACCCGACTATTCAGGTGATGAGGGAAGTTGAACAGTTGTTAACCAGAATTCATCAATCAGTTGAATCAGTTGTATAAACGCATCGAATTCCAGGGGTTTCCTGACAAAACAATTGGCATGCAGCGAATAGGCCATATTTACATCCTGTTCGTGGTTGGATGTCGTAAGCACAATTACCGGTATTTGGCGGGTTTTGGGGTCTTCTTTTATTTCTTTTAAAACTTCACTGCCGTCAATTTTGGGTAAGTGTAAATCCAATAATATGAGATCGGGGCGAACGGCATATTCGTAAGGGTTTTTCCTTTTGAGATATGCAAGGGCCTCCTCCCCGTCAGAAATAACGGAAATCTGAAAATTTTTTCCGCCATTCTGCTGTTGGAAAGCCAAATGCGTCAAGGCAACATCACCGGGGTTATCCTCTACAAGAAGAATTTGATATGGTTTCTTTTCTTTTATCATGCTAACAAATATAAGATATCCTGCGAACTTTGCAGACGGGTTTATTGCGCCATTTTGCGTAATCATTTCTTTTTTTGTGTAAATAAAAAGCGGGTTTCATGCAGCAAATTGAAACATATCAGCGATTATTCCAACAATATCTCTCCAGCCATCCTTTTAAGAGCGAGCCCGTATCTCTTTACGAGCCGATTAATTACATCATGGAGCTCGGCGGCAAGCGACTTCGCCCCGTGTTAGCCCTGCTTGGTTATACTATGTTTGAGGAAGGCCCCGAAAAGGCGCTGCCGGTAGCTTATGCGGTAGAATTGTTCCACAATTTTACGCTGGTTCACGACGATATCATGGACCAGGCGCCGCTGCGGCGGGGTAAACCCACCGTTCACGAGCGCTACGGCGCTAATACGGGCATTCTCAGCGGCGATGTGATGCTTATTCACGTATACGACTACCTGCTCCAAGCCTGCGAGCCCGCCCACACCCATGCTTTGATAAGCGCGTTCAACCGCATTGCCGTCGAAGTATGTCAGGGCCAGCAATACGATATGGAATTTGAAAGCCGCCAGGAGGTGGCTATCGAAGAATATATCCGGATGATCGAGCTAAAAACCGCAGCCCTGCTCGGCGGTAGCCTCCAATTGGGCGCTATTGTCGCCGGCGCCCCCCCCGTAGATATCGAGCGGCTTGCCTTTTTCGGCCGACAAATCGGCATCGCGTTCCAATTGCACGACGACCTGCTCGACGTATTCGGCGACCCCGGCAAGTTTGGCAAAAAAGTGGGCGGCGATATTGTGCAAAACAAAAAAACTTTCCTGGTGCTCAAAGCCCTCGAACTGGCCGACGAGGCCACCCGCCAAAGGCTACGATCCCTGCTCGTCGATTCGAAACTCCCCGAAACCGATAAAATAAGCGCCGTCACGGCTCTGTTCGAACAACTGGACATCGCCCGGCATACCGAAATCGCCAAATCCACTTTCCGCCAACAAGCCTATGATAGCCTCGAAGCCGTGCAAGCACCCAATGCAAAAAAACAGGTGCTGATGCAGTTGGCAGAACTATTGATGGAGAGGGAGGTGTAGGGGGAGTTTGCGACTGTAGGACTGTACGACTGTAGGACTGTACGACTGTACGCACGTAAAATTGGACAAATAAAGATACGTAATGTTCCCCTGTTCGTAAAGTCGTAAAGTCGCAAAGTCGTAAAGTCGTATAGTCAAAAAAAAAGGAGCAACCGCCGAAGCGGTTACCCCTCACACTATGAAACACTATATTATTTTATGTCATCTTTACTACACAGATAGACAATGCCTTGCTATAGTTATGGGGAAAATGTTGAATGGCTTATGTCTGGCATCGCTACGGCAAAAAAATTTTTGCCCGAATACTAAACTCGGCGATAAAGATATTAACAATTTTCGTATTCACAAAAAAAATTTCCCATTCCACCATTCTTTCTCAATGATCGCCCGGTTTTTTTCATAAAAACGCAGCGCGGGTTCATTCCAATCCAGCACCTGCCATTTTACCAGCACACAGCCTTTTTTCCTGGCCGTGTCCAAGAGGGCGTCAAATAACTGTTGCCCGATATGGTGGCGCCTATAGGCTTCTTTTACTACAAAATCTTCGAGAAAAAGCATTTTGCCCTTCCAGGTGGAATAGGCCATGTAGTACAGCATCATACCGGCGATGTCGCCATCGTGGTCGGCTACGAGGGCTTCAAAGATCCCCGCGTCAAAGTCGCGTTCGTAGGTCTCCAGGGGAGCCTCAAAGGCGTCTTCGGCGTGCTCGTAGATGGCCAGTTCGCGCACCAAATCGTGAATGGCTTTCAAGTCGGCACGGGTTGCCTGGCGGATTGTCACTGCGTATGGGTTGTGGGTCATGTTGTAGGTTGTAGGTTGTAGGTTGTAGGTTGTAGGTTGTAGGTTGTAATTGAAACCTACAACTTACAACCTACAACAAAAAACTGCTACTTTTGAGCAAAGTATACCAAACTTTCCATCCAGCAAAATACACCCATAAATATGAGATTCCAAGCCATCATCGTCTGTTTTGCATTTTGTGTTTGCTTAGTGAGTTGCGCGAAGCCGCAGGAAGACAAGGCCGACACGATATTATTCAACGGCAATATCTACACCGTTGACGAGGCGCAGCCTACCGCGCAGGCCATAGCCATCCGGGGCGACCGCATTCTGCTAGTGGGCAGCAACGAAGCTGTGAAAGCCCTGGCCCACGACAAAACCGAAATGATAGACCTGCAGGGGCAATTCGCCATGCCCGGCTTCATCGAAGGCCACGGCCACTTCGGAGGCCTTGGCAGCAGCCTGATCAACCTCAATTTCCTTCAATCAAAAAACTGGGAGGAGATCGTGGCAGCCGTCGCCGAACGCGCCAAGACGGCCAAACCCGGCGAGTGGATCATCGGCAGGGGCTGGCACCAGGAAAAATGGGACCACACGCCCCAACGCCAGGTGCTGGGCTACCCTTACCACGACGAACTCAGCGCCGCCTCGCCCAATAACCCCGTGATGCTGAGCCACGCCAGCGGTCACTCGCTGTTTGCCAACGCCAAAGCCATGGAACTCGCCGGCATCAGCCCCGAAACGCCCAACCCCGTGGGCGGCGAGATTGTGCGCGACTCGCGCAAACAGGCCATCGGCGTCTTCGAAGAACGCGCTATGCAGCCTATCTACGAAGCCTATCAGGCCTACCTCAATACGCTAAGCCCCGAAGCAAAAAAACAACAATGGCGAAAAGGCATCGAACTCGCACAGCAGGAATGCCTCAAAAAAGGCATCACTTCTTTCCAGGATGCCGGCTCGGATTTCGAGGTGATCGAAAACTACAAAGCCATGGCCGAAAAAGGCGAACTCGACCTGCGCCTCTGGGTGATGGTGCGCCATAGCTATGAAGAGATGAAAGACAATTTGTCCGGTTTTCCGGTTATCAACGCGGGCAAGCACTTTTTCACCTCCCGGGCTATCAAAACCGAACTCGACGGCGCGCTGGGCTCCTACGGCGCCTGGCTGTTGGCCCCCTACAACGACAAAAAAGACTTCGTTGGTCAAAATACAACCCCCATCGAGGAGGTACAAAATATCGCCAAGCTGGCCATCGATCACGGCATGCAGATGTGCGTACACGCCATAGGCGACCGCGCCAACCGGGAGACGCTCAATGTCTGCGAGCAAACATTTGCCCAACACCCCGACAAAAAAGACCTCCGCTGGCGCATCGAACACGCCCAGCACCTCGACCCCGCAGATATTCCCCGCTTTAAGCAATTGGGCGTGATCGCCGCTATGCAGGGCATCCACTGCACTTCCGACGCGCCTTTTGTGGTGAAGCGACTCGGCGAAGAACGCTCCCGCACCGGCGCCTACCCTTGGCGCAGTCTGCTCGACGCCGGCGCCGTAGTGAACAACGGCACCGACGCCCCCGTAGAAGACGTGGACCCCCTACCCTCTTTCTACGCCTCCGTGACCCGCCGCCGGGCCGACACCGGACTCATATTTTTTCCCGAACAAAAAATGACCCGCCAGGAGGCCATCTATTCCTATACCCTGGCCAATGCCTATTCCGCTTTCGAAGAAAACGACAAAGGCTCGCTCGCCAAAGGCAAGCTGGCCGATATCACGGTGCTCTCCAACGACTTGCTCAACTGCCCGGAGGAGGAAATCCTGAAGACGAAGGTGGTGATGACGATGGTGGGGGGAAGGGTGAAGTACCGGGGGGAGTGAGGGCGACTTTGCGACTGTACGACTTTGCGACTGTACGACTGTGTGACTTTGCGACTGTGCGACTGTACGACTGTGCGACTGTGTGACTTTGCGATCCTTGTTGGTCGTTGAGCGGAGTCGAAACGAAATTGTTTGCAAAGAGGTAATCTTTTCGAAGCATGAGAAAAAGTGACATCTCAAACCTGACAGCAAAGAAAATTCAGGTGGTGATCTCAAAATCACCTCCTGAACTATCCTGTTATCGATGGCCGTTCGTTGAGCGGAGCCGAAACGAACATGCCCGGTGGTCGGTCATTTCGACTCCGCTCA
>JAEUUQ010000445.1 GCA_016787505.1 Saprospiraceae bacterium
TGAACTACGGGACCTATTAGAAGGGAATGCACTATATTTGTGCAAAAGCAGCGCAAAGTTACGCGCTTGTCGTCAATAATAAAACATGAATATCGAAGAATTCCGAGAATATTGCCTGTCCAAGAAAGGCGTGGAGGAAACGTTCCCCTTCGATGAGGTGACGCTCGTGTTTAAGGTGATGGGCAAAATGTTTGCCCTGACCGGCCTCGATAGCCTCGAATTTACGGTGAATCTCAAGTGCGACCCCGACCGCGCGATTGAACTACGCGAGCAATACGCCGAAATTATCCCCGGCTGGCATATGAATAAGTCGCACTGGAATACGGTGGCTTTCGACGGCGACCTCGACGACGCTTTCCTCCGGGAATTGATAGACCACTCCTACGAGCTGGTCGCTAAAAGCCTGCCTAAGAAGCTTCGCGAAGAACTCCAACAATTGCCCTGACTTATGCAGGTGGATACGCTGATTGTAGGGCAGGGACTCGCCGGCACGCTGTTGGCCCATTTCCTGATCGAAGCCGGACAAACGGTCTGTGTGATCGACGACGATTACCCCCGCGCCGCTACCCGCGTGGCTGCCGGTGTGATCAACCCGGTCACAGGCCGCAGTTTTGTGAAATCCTGGCGCGTGGATGAACTGATTCCCTTCGCCCGCCAAACATACCAACAACTCGAGTCGCTGCTCGGCCTGCCTCTTTATCACGAACGCAATATTATTCGCGCCCTCAGCCACCAGGGCGACGAAAACGACTGGCTCGGCCGCAGCGCCGACCCCGCTTATCACGATTATATTATCGATCCCGCCGATGTATCTGCCTTTACCGGCAAGATCAACCCCGCCTTCTCTTACGGCGAATTACAACACGCCTCCCAGGTAGATATCGGCAGGCTGTGCGCGGCTTTCAGGTCTTTTTTAATAAATAAAAATTCTTTCCAAAAAGAAACTTTCGATTATAATAAATTGGAAATTTCCATTTCCGCAGAGACGCAAAATTTTGCGTCTCAACAAATCACACCCCCGACCCCTGAAGGGGAGACCCTCCCGCACACAGTCGCATCGCACAGTCGTATAGTCGTACAGTCGCAAAGTCGCAAAGTCGCCTACCAAGGCATCACCGCCGCCTCCCTGGTCTTCGCGGAGGGCGCCAAAGCCATCCACAATCCTTACTTCAGCTACCTGCCCTTCATCGGCGACAAAGGCGAGGTGCTGATCGTGAAAATCCCGGGGGCCCGTTTCCCCAAAATGCTCAAACAAGGCGTTTTTGTGATTCCTTTCGGAAAACCGGAAGAGGAGCTGTATTGGATTGGCACTACTTACGAACGAAATTTTGAACACGACGATCCATCCCCACAAAGCAAAGCTACGCTCATCGATCAACTCAACGAGGTACTGACGCTGCCTTTTGAGGTGGTCGACCACCTCGCCGCTATCCGACCTACGGTGAAAGACCGCCGTCCATTTCTCGGCTTTCACCCGCAATTTGAACAATTAGCCATTTTTAACGGACTCGGCACAAAAGGCACTTCGCTGGCCCCTTTCTGGGCCAAACACCTGGCCGATAGACTGGTACACGGCAGCCCGCTGGACCGGCAAGTGGATATTGCCCGCTTCTTAACACATAATTAACGGCATTAGCAGAATAATCACCCGCCATTTATACTTTTTTAAACGTCTGATAAGTTAATATTCTTGAATTGTTAAAAGAGCTCTAAATAAAACTCCGGACGTATGAGGCTGTCCTTTCTCCCATGCACATTACTGCTGCTGATCCTAACTACTTCTGCCCTTTTTGCACAAAAACCACAGGGTACTATGTCATTTAATAACGACCCGTATAAGTCGGCGTGGAAAACCATTGATTCACTCGAATCACAGGGTTTGCCCCGATCCGCCCTGGAACGCGTGGAATCGCTTTATCAAAAGGCCAAACGCGATAATAACCCTACGCAGGTGATCAAAAGCCTGTTGTATCAGGTCAAATACCTGAATGAACTGGAAGAAGAAGGGCATAAAAAGGTGATTGTTAAACTGCAAACTGAACTGGCAAAGTCCGATTTTCCGGTCAAGCCGATTTTGCAATCTATACTGGCTGAGGTCTACTGGGGCTACCTGCAAAGCAATTTCTGGCAAATCAGCCAACGCACGGAAATTGCGGATTATAAGCCCGATGACCTCCAGACCTGGTCTGCCGCCCAACTGGCCACCGAAAGCGCCCGCCTCTACGACGCTTCGCTGTCAGACGAACGCCTGACCGATGTGCCGCTGCAAGCTATCGAAGCTATCACGGTAAAAGGCCAGCTCAGCGATGGGTTGCGCCCTACTTTGTTCGATTTTCTGGCGCACCGCGTTATCGACCATTTTTCCGGCGAACAGCCTTTTCTTACCGAACCCTCATATAAGTTTTATCTCGACCAGGAGGTGGCTTTCGCCGATGCCGCCAATTTTGCCTCGTTTTCTTTTACTACTAAAGATACGGCTTCGTATAAGTATAAAAGCCTATTGCTTTACCAGCGATTGCTGCGACGACACCTGCAAGACGCCGACCCGGCAGCCCTCATCGACCTTGACCTGAAGCGCCTGCAGTTTGGTCTCAATAATTCGGTGGTGGATATCAAAGACTCGCTGTACCGCGAATCACTCCAACGACTCTACCAGCGCTACGCCTCCAATCCCTCCAATTCGGAAGTGATTTATGCCATGGCGCAATGGCATTACAACCGCGGTTTGAAATACCAGGATAGCAGGGAAGAAGCCTACCGCCTCGAATTGGTAAAAGCGAAAGCCCTCTGCGAAGAGGCCTCCAAGCGCTATCCCGGCGCTTATGGCTCTTCTCAATGCGATTTTCTGAAAAATTCGATTTTAACCAAACAACTTTTTCTCACTACCGAACAGGTGAACGTGCCCGGCAAATATGCCCCC
>JAEUUQ010000509.1 GCA_016787505.1 Saprospiraceae bacterium
ACCAGCACGTAATCGCCGATTTGGGCTTCGGGCAGCATAGCGAGGTTGACCTCTTTGTGGATGCCGCCGAAAGACACCTTAGCCACCCGGAATGTCTCGTCGAGTTGGGCGGTGATAGCTTCTATTTTACCCGGAATAGCCAGACACATGGTAGTGGTTTTTTTGATTTGTTGTAGAGGCGCAAAATTTTGCGCCTCTACAACTGGCGTATGCCAATTGACCGAAAGATACGCATTCGTCGTTGGGCGAAAGCTGCTTATGGAAAAAAAGTTGGTGTGTAGCGCCCAATTCCCGGATAATCAGATCGGTAAGCAGGGCGTTTTGGAACACGCCTCCGCTGAAAGCCAGGCGCTGCACGCCCAGGTGATCGCTCAATTCCTGCAGGCTTTTTGCCAGGCTCCAGTGGAAGCGGGCGGCGACAAAGCCTTCGGATTTGCCCCTGCGCAAATCTTCGAGTATATCGCTGACGAGCAATTGCAGGTCGAACGAGTGATTTCGGTAAAAGCGATAGGGGGGGGGCATCAGTCCCTCTTGCTGGTAATAATTATTTGCCAGCGTTTCGAGGCGCATGGCAGCTTCGCCCTCGAAGGAAGAAACAGTTTGTATTCCCAACAGAGCGGCTACGGCATCGAAGAGCCGGCCCGCGCTGGAAGTATACAATGCCGGCTCGCGCGCCAGTATTTTTAAATAAACATTCCATTCTTTTTCATCAAAAGCAGGACGCAGGCGGCGAAGTGCTTCGGGATGCAGGCCGGCCAGCGCCAGTGCCGACAGCCGGGGTTCCTTCGACATTTTATCGCCCAGCAGATGCGGGAAATAGCTCAGGTGAGCCACTCTTTTCATCGTGTGGCGGCTGTACAGGAAAAACTCTCCACCCCAGATATTGTTGTCGGCGCCCCAGCCTGTGCCATCCCAGATCACGCCCAATACGGGTTCGCGGGTTTCGAGCAGGTCATTTTCAGCCAGTACTGCCGCAAAATGCGCCTGGTGGTGCTGGATGCCCATCACGGGTATATTTAGCTTTTGGGCGGTTTCTTCGCCTGCCTGGGTAGAAAAATAGCGGGGGTGCAGGTCGACGAGCACCTGGCCGGGTTGGGCCTGCAGCATATCGCTGAGATGAGAAAGCGTGTGCTTGTACTGGCGTTGCGTGTCAAAATTGTCGAGGTCGCCCAGATACTGGCTCACGTATACATTGCCCCGGTGAAGCAGGGAAAAAGTACTTTTCATATCGGCGCCCATAGCCAGCATGGAGTCGGCATGGCCGTCGAGTGACGAGCCGACAAACGTGGGGGCGTAGCCTCGCGAGCGGCGAATCACTATGCGTTGACCGGCCTCGGGGGTAAAGCGCACCACACTGTCGTCCTGGGGCGTAGTGATTGCCCTGTCATTTGTAATAAAAAAATCAGCAAGCAGAGTCAGGTTGGCCAGGGCATCCTGGTCGTCGTAATAGATAGGCGAGCCGCTGATATTGCCGCTGGTGGCAATGAGCGGCCGGCGAACTTGCTGCGATAGCCATTCGAACAGGGGGGTGTAAGGGCGCATAGCGCCAATTTGGCTAAGGTGCGGAGCTATCAGATCGGTTTGTATTCCGCTGGCGGGTTGGTCCCGTAATGTGAGCAAAAGGATAGGACTTTCAATACTTAGGAAAGCCCCTTTCTCACGAGGGCTGAGGATTACATCACCTGCAAGGGTTTCAATATCGGGATAAAGCAGGGCAAAAGGTTTGGAAGGCCGGTGTTTGCGCTCGCGCAGCGTTTGAATGGCGCTGCGGTTAGTGGCATCGGCCACCAGCAGATAGCCGCCGATGCCTTTGACGGCCAAAATGCGGCCCTCAAGCAGCAAATCGCTGGCCCGGCTGATGATATTATCGGGGTCGAGGCTTAAAGCGTTGCCCTGTCGATCTAATAACTGGAGATGCACCGCGCAGCTGGGGCAACTATTAGTTTGCGAAAAATAGCGCCTGTCGAGAGGGTTGGTATATTCCTGCCTGCAATCGGGGCACATGTCAAAAAACTCCATTGTCGTAAACTCGCGGTCGTAGGGCAGCTTGCGTATTATCGAATAGCGCGGGCCGCAAAAAGTGCAGGTAGTAAACGCGTAGTGAAAACGGCGGTTGCCGTCCTCGTGGAGTTCGCGGCGGCAGTTGTCGCAAAGGCCCATATCGGGAGTGAGCAGCAGTTTGGGCTGCCCGGACTGCCGGCTGGGGTGTATGGTAAAATCGGAAAAAGCTTCTTCGGGGAGGGGGGTATTAGTAAAATGGGTAATAACGGAGCAATAGGGAGCCTCGTCTATAAGTCGCCGGCCGAATTCGTCGAGTGAAAGGGGTTCACCGGCAGCCGTGACATGTACGCCGTCTACGTCGTTGCTCACCCAACCTTTGATTCCCATTTCGTGGGCCAAGCGATATACGAAGGGCCGAAACCCGACGCCCTGCACTTGTCCTTCGATATGGAAATGGCGGGTTGGCATATTAGTGAATATGCTGGTAATCGCGAAAATGGGCAAACTGCGTTTTCAGCCAATCGTACCATTTATCCATGCCTTGGCCGTGGAGTGCCGACACTTCAAAAAAGCGGAGTTGCGGATTTACCTGCAGGGCGTACGATTTAGCTTTTTCCACATCAAAAGGCACGTAGGGCAGCAGGTCTATTTTATTAATAATACACAAATTGGCCGAGAAAAACATGTCGGGGTATTTGATCGGCTTGTCGTCGCCTTCGGTGACACTGATAATCACCACGCGGCCGCCTTCGCCGAGGTCGAAGAGGGCGGGGCAGACCAGGTTGCCCACGTTTTCGATCATCAGCAGCGAGTCGTTGGGCGGGTCAAGTTTGCGCACGGCTTTGTGCACCATATCGGAATCGAGGTGGCAACCTTTGCCGGTATTGATTTGCACTACGGGGGCGCCGGTTTGGGCTATGCGATCGGCGTCGTGGGTGGTTTGCTGGTCGCCTTCGATAACGGCGATAGACAAATCCTGTTTGAGGTCGTTGATTGTGCGTTCGAGCAGGGCGGTTTTCCCCGATCCCGGCGAGCTCACCAGGTTGAGAGCGAGGATGCGCTTGGCTTCAAAATAACCTCTGTTGCGTTGGGCGAGCAGGTTGTTTTTTTGTAAAATATCCTGTTCAAGCTCTATCGTCACCGCATGGTGAGAGTGCCCGTTGTGGGTATGTTCTTCGCCGTGGTGATGATGGTGGTGATGGGCGCTGAAAGGCGCGTGGCTATGTGCATGGTTATGGCCGAGGTCGAGGTGTAGACCCTCCCCAATGCGTGTAATCGTAACCGCGTCGGCGGGTTGGTTGCATCCGCAGGTGCTGCACATGATTGATGGCTTTTGTTTAGGAAACAGTGAGCGCTTTCACTTTCAATTCGCGCCCTTGAATAATTTCGTTCAAATAATTATTGCATTTGGGGCAGGGGTCATACAGCTCATGCATATCGAAAACTTCACCGCAGTCGAGGCAGCGCGCTTTACCGGGTACGTGGCGAATATCCCTTATTGCCCGGGCCAGCACCGTATTTTTAATAGCTGCATCCCAGGCGAAAAGCAGGGCGTCAGTCTCAATTCCTGCGAGTTCGCCGATTTCAAGCTCGATGCGATCCACCGTATGGGCGTTTGCCTTTTGTACCGTAGTAGCTGCGATATCGACGATGCCTAGTACTATCGATAATTCATGCATGTTGCGGTCTACTACTTGTCTGAATGGTCCACTTTCTTTTCGGCGCGATTGAAATACAAGGCAGCCTTCATCAAAGTAACACCTAATAATACGATAGCGACTACCGGCACGGCGTGTTCGGGTGAAAATAAGTAGTGGCGGATATCATCCCAGGAAAAGTGGCCATGCCCGGCATGAGCGGAGGCGAGCATAGGTACTGCAAGCAAAAGGGCAACCAACAGGCCTTTAGTTGAGCGGATCATATCGGATTTTTTTTATTAAAAATAAAGATACAAAAATAGATTGAAGGTAAAGTTAAGGGGGCTACCCTTGCAGGTGTATGACAAAAATCATCCGGTACAAATGACAATTGTCTTGGGAATAAATGGGGGTAATATTTTACTTGTGTTCAATTTGGACAATTTTTTATTTTAAAAAAACATCAAACCACCAACACATGGCTGCTCCGGAAAATAAACGCCCAACCTATTACGAGGAATTGCGGCAAAGAGGTTACTCCCGCCGGGACTTCATGAAGTTTTGCACGATGATGGCCGCCTATCTGGGCTTAGAAGCCTCGGGTACGGCGCAAATCGCCAACACGCTGCTCAAAACGCCTCGTATACCCGTCATCTGGCTACACTTTCAGGAGTGCACCTGCTGTAGTGAATCCTTCATTCGCTCTTCGCACCCTATTGTAGCCGACATTCTGCTGGACAAACTGTCGCTCGACTACACAGAGACGCTGATGGCTGCTTCGGGCCATGCCGCCGAAGCCGCCAAAGAAAAAACGATGAAAGATTACTACGGCGAATATGTGTTGTGTGTGGAAGGGTCGGTACCGGTTGATAACGACGGGGTGTATTGCTGCATTGGCGGCAAATCGGCCATCCAGGTGTTGGAAGAAGCCGCTGCCGGCGCCAAGGCTATTATTGCCTGGGGCAGTTGCGCATGTAATGGTTGTGTGCAGGCTGCGCATCCCAATCCTACGGGCGCCACGCCTATCCACAAATTAGTCAAAGGCAAACCAATTATAAAAGTACCTGGCTGCCCGCCTATAGGTGAAGTCATGGCCGGGGTACTGGTACACATCATCACTTTCGGCCGTCTGCCCGAACTCGACAAAGTGGGCCGGCCGAAAGCATTTTATTCCAAACGCGTACACGACAGTTGCTACCGCCGCCCCTATTACGATGCGGGTTTATTTGTAGAAAGCTTCGACGACGAAAACGCGAAAAAAGGCTACTGCCTCTACAAAGTAGGGTGCAAAGGTCCGATGACGTACAATTCCTGCGGTATTATCAAATGGAATGACGGGGTGAGTTATCCCATCCAGTCGGGCCACGGCTGCATCGGTTGCAGCGAGGCCAACTTCTGGGACAACGGGCCTTTGTATCGCCAGATGGCTTCCTTCCCCGGCTTCGGCATTGAAAGCAACGCCGACAAAGTGGGTATGGTAGCCGCAGGTGTTACAGCCGCAGGCATTGCCGCCCACGCTATCGCTACCAACGTGAGAAAGAAAAAACTGGTAGACGACCTGGTGGCCGAAGGTAAAGAGTCGGAGAAGGAGTTGAAATCTTAGCAGTTCTCCGTTGTCGGTTGTCGGTTGTCGGTTTCAATACTAAACCCAATCGCTAAACAGCCGAAGGCGCTAAACGCTACTAAACTTTCAAAAAAAAGAACAATGAGTCAAAGAATAGTCATAGACCCTGTCACCCGCATCGAGGGTCACCTTCGCGTAGAAGCAGAAATAAAGGATGGCAAGGTGGCGCAGGCCTATAGTTCGGGCACTATGGTGCGGCTACTGGAAGAAATCTTGAAGGGGCGCGATCCTCGCGATGCCTGGGCTTTTGTAGGGCGCGTATGCGGTGTGTGTACCACGGTGCACTCGCTGGCCTCGGTGCGCTCGGTAGAAGATGCCCTGGACATCGTAGTGCCTCCCAATGCGGAACTGGTGCGCAACATTATGTTTTGCAGCCAGTATATGCACGACCACGTGGTGCATTTTTATCACTTGCACGCCCTCGACTGGGTGGATATAGTGAGTGCATTGAGCGCAGATCCGAAAAAAACCTCGGAGATAGCCCAGAGCATCTCTAATTATCCGAAAAGCTCTCCGGGTTATTTTAGCGATCTTATTGCCAGGCTCAAGCGGTTTGTGGACAGCGGGCAGTTGGGCATTTTTGCCAACGGCTATTGGGGGCACCCGGCGTACAAACTGCCTCCCGAAATAAATCTGATAGGCGTAGCTCACTATCTGGAGGCCCTCGAGTGGCAGAAAGAGATCGTGAAGGTGCACACCATCTTTGGCGGCAAAAACCCGCACCCCAACTACCTGGTGGGCGGTATGGCCTGCTCTATCGGCCTCGACGAGTCGAGTGTAATCAATGCCGAACGCCTGGCTTATGTGAGCGACCTGTTGCATCAGGCCAAGGCCTTTATCGAGCAGGTGTACATACCCGATTTGCTGGCTATTGCGCCTTATTACCTCGATTGGGCGAGCATCGGCGGCGGCCTGGGCAACTACCTTTGCTACGGCGACCTACCCACCAACGGCTATAGAGACCCGTTGAGCTACAAATTCCCTGCCGGCGCTATTTTGAATAAAGACGTCAGCAAAGTATACGAAGTAGACCTTCGCAACGACGCCGAAGTACAGGAGTTCGTGACCCACTCGTGGTACGATTATGCCGAAGGCAACGAAAAAGGCCTGCACCCCTGGAAAGGCGAATCAAAAATCAATTACACAGGGCCTAAGCCGCCGTATGAATACCTCGATGTAGAGCAAAAGTACAGCTACCTCAAAACGCCGCGCTGGAAAGGCCACGCGATGGAAGTAGGGCCGCTGTCGAGGATGCTGGTGGGGTATGCCAAGGGTATTCCCGAATACAAAGATATCGTGGACAAAACGCTGGCCAAATTGGGTGCGCCTATCACAGCCCTGTTCTCCACACTTGGCAGAACTGCGGCGCGCGGCCTCGAAAGTGTTTTGGTAGCCCAATGGGCGCTGGAGTTTTACGATCAGCTTATCGCAAATATCCGCAACGGCGACTCGCGCATGGCCAATATGGAGAAATTCAACCCCGACCGCTGGGAAAAACAAGCGCAAGGGGTAGGCCATACCGAAGCTCCGCGCGGCGCCCTGGCCCACTGGATTGTGATAGAGGACAAGAAAATCAAAAATTATCAGTTGGTGGTTCCTACTACCTGGAATGCTTCACCGCGAGATTTCGAGGGGAAAATGTCGGCTTATGAATCCTCGCTGATTGATAACACGCCGGTTGCCAATCCCGACCAGCCCGTGGAGATCCTTCGCACGATTCACTCGTTCGACCCCTGTCTGGCTTGTTCCGTTCACCTGTACGACGAAGAAGGCAAGCATTTGAGCAGGGCGAAGGTGTTGTGAAAAGGGTTTAGTGCATTCGCAGTTTAGCGATAGGGTTTAGTGCATTCGCAGTTTAGCTAAACCCTAACGCTAGACCCAATCGCTAAACGGGTAAGCGGTGAACGCTTACCCTACTAAACCCAATCAAAGAATTTACCTGAGACTTAATCATTCAGACTATGAAAAAGAAAGGTCATTACTTGCGAAGAGTGTTCGTATGGCAGCTTCCGGTGCGGGTATACCACTGGCTCAACGCATTGGTGATAGTGGCTTTATGTGCCACGGGCTACCTGATTGGCAGTCCGCCGGCAATCATGTCC
>JAEUUQ010000532.1 GCA_016787505.1 Saprospiraceae bacterium
TTTTATAAGCCTTTTTGAGCTTAACGAGCTTTTTGTCGAGGCTGGATTGATTTTCTCTCATGTCGTTTTTCATTTTAATGTCTGTTTTTACTCCGTAAGTTAGGTGAAAAAAAGTGTTATGATCAAATAAAGATTCTTGCCTAAAAAATGTAAATCATTGGTTTTTAAGGATTTTAGAAACAAAAAAATCAAATTGAATATTGGCTGAGGGGAAAGGGGATAATATAATCTGGAAGTTTGTGCGAATAGATTTTCAGTGCAAAAGTACAACTATTTTTAGTATTACGTTTATAACGAATGAATTAACGCAATATTTTTTAAAAAAATATTGCTACGTATAAAAAAAGCAGGATTTTAAAAAGAAGGCGCTTTAAGCAAGTATGGCTTGCATAAGCTCGTGAAAATCTTTTGGTTGTGAAAATAGGTGGTCGTTGTAACTATTTACCCGAAATTTCAGGTGATAAGGTTGGTTATTGCGCAAAATATTTTCGATCGTAATGTTTCCAAAGCGCTGATTAACAAGAGATTTTTGGTTTAAAAAATCCGGCTTCGGTTTTAAATAGTGGCGTTCAACAGTTTCAACCCAACCCGGGCGATTATAAGTGCGGGTATCGGAAATTTGCGGCCAATATTCCAGTTGGAGGATTTGTTCTTTCAAGTAATCAAAAAACTGGGTCGTATCCCTGAGCGAATAATTGGTTTTATAAAAATGAATAACAAAACCCTTTGAGGAAGGCGTATCTAAAAAATCGAGTAGAGACGCATGATCATGCGTCTCTACTCGATCAATATCATTGGGCAGAACCCGGGAGATGGCATATTGCTGCGAAAGCCAATCTACCAGGCGACGTCTCACCAGTGTTTGCCTCCATTGCGCATAGTCGTTTTTTTCTGCTTCGCTGCGTTGAATGATTTCGTGAATGGCAGGGATATTGTATAGAGATGCATCATGATGCGTCTCTATACTGTCTGGGCGAAAAAGATTTTGTATTTTTTTCCAAAGACTGGGCATCGACTTTTTTTTGGAAATAAACGATAACCGACAACCGACTACCACCCCATCGCCGCGCACATGCGATCGTAAATAGAATTATTTTCATAAATACCCGAAAAAAGCGATGCGCCGGGGCCGTAAGCAAATACAGGAATAAGTGTGCCGGTATGATAATCGGTAGTATAACCTGCTACGATTGAATCTCTGGTAGAACCTTGATTAATAGAAAAGCCGCCGGTTTCGTGGTCGCCGGTGACAATAATAAGCGTATTGCCGTCTTCTTTGGCATATTTTAAAACCTCACCTATTGCTTTGTCAAATTCAATCATTTCGCTCACCATGTAAGAAGTATTATTGGCGTGTCCTGCCCAATCAATTTGTGCGCCTTCGATCATCAGGAAAAAACCTTTATCGCTACGGCGGCTCAGAAAATTGCAGGCAAGTTGGCTGGCGGGAACCAGATAATCGCGGCCTTGTTGCACAGTAGGCGGGTCGCTTTCAGAAGTAAAATAAGCCAGGTTTTTAGTAAAATCAAGTGCGATATCGGTGAGGGGTTCTATTGAAAAATCGGACACGTAATATCCTTTTTCTTGTAGTAGGCCATATATGTTGCGCTGATCGCTACGGCGGTTAAAATATTTACTTCCACCGCCGATGACCAGGTCTATTTCCGTTTGAAGAAAACCCAGTGCGATATTTTCATACATATTGCGATCCTTGACATGGGCGATAAAAGCGGCCGGTGTAGCATGTACGACGGTGGAAGTCACTACCATTCCCGTAGCCATGCCGCGTTCTTCTGCTTGCTCTAAAATAGTGGGCGCCGGGTTTTGATCGGCTGTAACACCAATGGCGCCGTTGTATGTTTTTATGCCGGTGGCGAATGCGGTAGCGCCGGCAGCCGAGTCGGTAATGAGATTATCGGAAGAATAGGCTTTGTGCAGGCCAACTACTGGAAATTGCTCCAGAAACAGGGTGTTATTATTTCGGATCATCCCTGCGCTGATTTGCGACAAGCCCATACCGTCGCCGATCATCAGCACGATATTTTTGGCGGGTTGTGCGGGGCGCTCCAGTTTTACGGGTTGCGATACCGGCTGAGGTGGTAACGACTGGCTGGGTTTGTTGCATGCGGCCGCTATGAAAAGCAGGGCTATCAACGACTGTTTTATCGGGAGAAGCCCGTTATTGGGCCGGGTTGTCATCATGTTGCCGGGTGATTTTTGTAGTATTCACATCGCTTTTGAAACCAACATATACCTTTTGCCTGGCAGGGTGCGCAGTACCCCCTTGCATTCGAGTGAAAGCAGATGGGCTGCCAGTTGGCTGCCTGGCTTGTCAACGGCCACTATGAGTTGATCAATGCTCAACATGTCGTAGCTGGTGAGCAAATCTACAATTATTTTTTCTTCCGGGGCGAGTTCTACAAAAAGCGTGGCTTGTCGGGGCAGGAGCGGCGTGGCTGTTTCCCATCGCATGAGGTAGGCCAGGTCGGCGACGCTTTCCAGCAGCGCGGCTTTGTTGGTTTTGATGAGGTGGTTGCATCCTTCCGAATTTCTGTCGCCGGGCCGGCCGGGTACGGCAAAGACGTCTTTGTTGTAGGCGTCGGCAAATTGAGCCGTGATCATGGAGCCGCCTTTTTTGCCGGTCTCTACTACTATGAGTGCGTCGCACATGCCGGCGATGATACGGTTGCGCATGGGGAAATGCTCTTTGTCGGGCTGCGCCGTGCTGATATGTTCGGTGAGCAATCCGCCGCAAGCCAGCATGCGTTCGGCGAGGGCGTGGTGCTGAGCGGGGTAAACGCTGCGAAGTCCGTGTCCCAATACGCCAATAGTGGGAAGGCCGATTTCTACGCATTTGCGGTGCGCGGCCGCGTCGACGCCCAGGGCCAGTCCGCTCACTACCAGCGCGCCATAATCATTGAGACTGCTTACTAACTCTTCGCAAACGGCGACTCCATGCGGCGTAGGCTGGCGCGTGCCTACAATGGCGGCTATTCGCGCAGCATTGAGGTCGGCCTCGCCCTTGAAATAGAGCATGAGCGGGCAGTCGGCGTATTGGCTCAGCCGGCGGGGATAGGCCTTGTCGAGGTAAAAAAGCGGCCTGACGTCATAGCGCTCCAGAAAGGCCAGTTCGGCTTCGGCAATAGACAATACGTCCTGGCGCACGATGCTCTCCGCCGTGCGTTCGCCTATACCGGGAATTCGCATTAATTCTCGCTTGCGGGCTTCAAATACGCCGCGGGCGCTGCCGCAATAGCTGATGAGGGTTTTGGCGGTTACCGCCCCTACCATCGGGATTTGGGTGATGGCGATTTTGTAGAGTAAGTCTTTCATGTGGTTG
>JAEUUQ010000548.1 GCA_016787505.1 Saprospiraceae bacterium
CGGGGCAAATGTAAGTAAAAAATTTGTCTGTTTAGCACAAAACTGTCGGGTGGCACTGGTGCGTTTGGGCAAAATAAAATGTGCTGCAAAAGTGGGTCGGCTTATGGGTGGCTTTGCAGCTCTTTTTATTTTGCGAAGGGAAAGCCAAACGGCTTTGCCGAAAATTGCACTGTCTGTCGGTTTTTGTCTGGCGGTTAGGGTTGCTCTGTCGGATAGGGTTGCTGATAACGTGTTTATACCCGCTACTCCATAGCGCCTATCAACCCGAAATTGGAGGGATAGCCGCTAATAAGTAGCGGCTATCTGCTCAATACAAATATAGTGATTTTTTATAAATCATCGAATGGAGAGGCGATCTTTTTGATGCTGTTCGTACTCACATGGGTATAAATCTCCGTCGTCTTGCTGCTCTTATGTCCCAATATCTCTTGGATGTAACGCAGGTCGGTACCGTTTTCAAGCAGATGTGTGGCGTAGCTGTGTCGCAGCCAGTGTAAGGTCACTGGTTTTTTGATTCCTGTTTTTGCCAATGCCTGCTTCAGTACTTGTTGAAGGCTCCTTTCATCGTAGGGCGTGCCTTCTTTCTGGCCCTCGAACAACCAGATTTTGGGTTTGAACACAGGATAATAGGCCCTTAGCAGTTCCAATATTTTTGGGCTTAGCGGCGCTATTCTATCTTTGTTGCCCTTGGCTTGCTTGATGATCACAAGCCCGCGTTTGCTGTCAATATGCTCCGGCTTTAGGGCTAGCAGTTCACCGCAGCGGAGGCCGCAGCTATAAATAAGAGATAGCATTGCCCGGTGCTTTAGGTTGCTGTGTGCTTCCAAAATCTGCTTTACTTCTTCCTTGCTCAGCACGTTGGGCAGAGGCTTTTCCCGTTTTGGACGGTGTACAAAGGCAGGATCCAACTTCTTGTTTTCTATGGCGCCGAAAAACAATTTTATGGCGTTGACGATTTGATTCTGATAAGAAGCAGACAGCTTGTTTTTGAGGATGAACTCGTTGTTGTATCGTATTACATCTTCGGTGTGGATTTCTTCCACCTGTTTTGTATTGAAAAACAGCAGGAAGGATTTGAGTGCCTCCGCATAGACTTTTACGGTGTTTTCACTGTAACGTCTGGAACGAAGCCAGTTTTGAAATTCAACTATTCTTTTTTGGTGGGCTTCGTCGAATACTACAAGAGACGCAAGACCGAATCGTTCTCTGTATGCCGGCGTGTCCGGCAAATGCCATACGCCAAGTGATCTGCTCCAGCGCGCTCCATCCAGCCGCTTGATGCGAGCTATCAACTCGGGATCTTTTTCAAAAACTACGGCAATCCTCCATTTTCCTTCGTGCTTGATGGGATATGCTTCCCACTTTTTTTGATGTGTTTTAGTTTCCATAGGTTTTTTATCAAATTTATCTCTTTTAAGGAGATTTTCATCAATAATTCGGTAAGATTTCGGCAGATGAAAACCCTATCTCACCTCCCTCCCTTTCCACCGGTACCGCCGCACAAAAAGCCCCGCCAACCCGATCAACGCGATATACGCGATGTGCATCAGTTGGGCGGGAAGAAAATAGCGCATAAGGTCGGTGCGGTGAAAATACCGGCAGGCTTCGCTTAAGAGGGTGTAGTCGGCAATTAGTTTAAACGCCAATAAAACGAGGGCGGCAAAAGGCGCCAGTGCCAACCCGAGCAGGATGCCCCAGCACACTGCGAAGACCAACGCAAGGTATACGAGCATAAGCCCGCTGCGAAAAGCCGACGACTTGGAAGCCCAGCGCAGCCGTTGCGCCCAGAGTCCGGCCAGAGAAGGCTGGGGGGAAGTAAGTACGGTAGCTTCGGGGTTTTTTATAAAAAACAAACGGTCAGGGTACCTGCGGGCAATTTTTTGCAATAAAAACATATCATCGCCCGAGGCTACGTGGTCGATACCGGCAAAACCGCCTACTTCCTCAAATACGGCTTTTGGGTACGCCAGGTTGGCGCCGTTGGCCAGCAGCAGTTTGCCGCTGTAGATGCCCGCGCCGGTGAGCACCATCATGCCCAGGTAGTCGAGCGACTGGAAGTAGCCGAGCAGGTTGCGCTCGCCGTGAAAGGCCACTGGGGCGGCGAGGAAGGCCGGCTGCTTGTCCTGATACGCCGAAGCCAGCAAGGACAGCCATTGCGGCGGCGCCAGGCAATCGGCGTCGGTAGTGGCGATGAGCTCGCCCCGCGCCAGCGACACGCCGTAGGCGAGGGCCTGCTTTTTTTGTATGCCCGGTGCAGTCACTACCCTGATGCGGTCGTCGTGCAACGCCCGCGCGCGTGCCGCCGTATCGTCTTCTGAGTGGTCGTCGACGACAATAACTTCGTATAAAAAAGCGGGATAGTTTTGCGAAAGCAGCGATTGCAGGCAAGGCGCGATGTTCGCCGCTTCATTGCGGGCCGGCACGATCACCGAAATAAACACTGTGGGGTTATCATTCGCCGGCGGTCTCCACTCCGGCAGGCGGCGCCACCACATCCGTATATAGCCGATAGCCACCAGGTAGGCTATCCCGGTGGCTATCGCAGTGAGGAGGATGGTATGGGGGAGGGGCATGGGTTCTCTGTTCTCTGTTCTCTGTTCTCTGTTCTCTGTTCTCTGTTCTCTGTTCTCTGTTCTCTGTTCTCTGTTCTCTGTTCTCTGTTCTCTGTTCTCTGTTCTCTGTTCTCTGTTCTC
>JAEUUQ010000551.1 GCA_016787505.1 Saprospiraceae bacterium
TTACGCCATCTTTTCAGCAATAGATTACCAGCGCAAATTCAGAGATCAGCAGATTGAATTGGCCCAGGTAGCCGGGCAACTCTATGGTTCGCAGCTCAATGCGTTGCGATTGCAATTGCAGCCCCACTTTTTATTTAATACCCTAAATACGATTTCCTCGCTCATGGAATTTGACACCAAAGGCGCGCAGAAAATCGTATCCAAACTCGGCAACTTGCTGCGAGGAGTGCTCGACAAAGACAAGCGCAACTTTATTCCTTTGCGCGAAGAGTTGGCTTTTATAAAAAGTTATCTCGACATCGAACAAGTGCGATTCAACGATCGCCTGGAATTGCGCTATGACATTGACGAACAGGCGCTTGACGCATTGGTGCCCAGCCTCATCCTGCAGCCCCTGGTAGAAAACGCCATCAAACACGGGTTCGCCCATAAAACCGGCAAGGGACTTATAGAAGTTGCCGCTATCCGCCAGGGCGATCAGGTCAATTTGCAGATACGCGACGACGGCGAAGGCAGCAATTATGATACCGGCCAATTGCTTTCTATTGGGATAGGCTTGAAAAATGTCCAGGATCGGCTTAACTTGCTATACCCGCAAATGAACCGACTGGAAATCGTTACTTCCCCCGGGAAGGGTTTTGAAGTTAACATTACTATTCCATACAAGCGCCAGGAAGGATGAAAAAAATCCGGACATTAGTCGTAGATGATGAGCCGCTCGCCCGGTCGCGAATTGTCAATCTCCTCAAAACGGTTGACTTTATTACCCTGATAGGGGAATGTAAAAACGGCAAAGAGGCGCTGGCGCAAATAGAATTATACCGGCCGGATCTAGTTTTTCTCGATATTCAAATGCCCGATCTCAACGGCTTCGACGTATTGGCCAAATCGGTCACTCCCCTCCCCTTTATCATTATTGTTACCGCTTACGACCAATACGCCCTCAAAGCGTTCGACGTTCATGCCGTGGATTATCTGCTCAAGCCTTACGATGACGAACGCTTCCTGTTGGCGCTCGAACATGCGCGCAGGCAGATCAACCTGAGAGAAAATGCACTGCTGCATCAAAAAATGTTGCGCCTGCTTGATGACTATGGGCAATCAACTGAAGATTCGGTGCAAACCCTCGAAGTCAAAGACCGCGGACGCACACAGCAAGTCAACGTAAACGACGTATGGTATATCGAGGCAGAAGGAAATTACCTGCACCTTCACCAGAAACAGCGAAGTCACCTAATCCGGCAAACCCTGCAAGCTATTGAAGAAGAACTCGACAACAGCCTCTTTTTGAGAATCCATCGTTCTATTATGGTCAATGTGAATTATATCGAGCGTATCCGGTACGAAGGCAACAACCATTTTGTATTTTTTTTAAAAAACGGCGTACAACTTACCTCCGGTCGCAGCTACCGGGAATCTATCGAAACCTACCTCAACGACTGCGAATTGCGCCGATTGCTCGACAATTTCTGAAGCAGAAGCGCCATTCATCCCATTTTTCACCACTGGTCACAAAATAATTGCACATCGCCGGTATTAGCTATAATTTAGCTCATGCAAGAACCCTTACGGCAAATAATTGCTTGCAATTAGCCCTAACCATGTGATTTTTGTAAATCACTTCCGATTGCAGGCGTTTACATACCGAAAGGCTACTTTCAGGCTTGCATGCTTGTAGTGTTCATGCTTGGAATCACCCGATAAAAAAAATGATGATGTGGCACAAGGCGGTTTAGCCGGTTAGCGGTTAAGCCGCTTTTTTAATTATAAAAAAATGCCACCCCCCGTAGCGAGTGACATTCTAAACATAAGCCAGTACATCTTATTTACCCTTCATATCCCCCCTCATCAACCCTCATCACCCCTCAATTCAATATCTTTGGTTACTTTTGCGATCTTACGCTATTGCTTTCATTACCGTAATTCAAGGATCATGCCAAAGATGCTTCGGTCTATATTTTTTTTGTTACTGGCACTTTTTGCCGGCTGTCAGCGTGGCACTTACTATGTTGCCCATAAAGCGGCAATAGCAGAAGCCGCCATGGTCGTCACCCCTCACCCGCTCGCTTCAGCGGTAGGGCTTAAAATATTAAAACAGGGTGGCAACGCCGTCGATGCCGCAGTTGCCGTACAATGGGCGATGGCCGTGGTTTACCCCCGCGCAGGCAATATCGGCGGAGGCGGGTTTATGCTCATCCGACGCGCCAATGGCGAGGCAGCCTCCCTCGATTACCGCGAAAAGGCGCCTGCCCTGGCCTCCCGCGACATGTATCTCGACGCACAAGGCAATGCGGTAGAAGGACTTAGCATAAGCGGCCATCTCGCATCGGGCGTACCCGGCGCCGTAGCCGGCCTGTTTGAAGCCCATGCCCGCCACGGCAAACTCCCTATGGCAAAACTCATCAACCCCGCCATCGAATTGGCCCAAAAAGGTTTTGCCATCTCCCACGGCGAAGCCGACCGGCTGAACGCGTACCAGGCAGATTTCAGAAAATACAACGAAGCCCCTAATCCTTTTTTTAAAGATAAATGGCAGGCAGGCGACCTTCTGGTACAATCCGAGCTGGCCCGCACGCTGCAACTCATCAGAGACAACGGCCCCGAGGGGTTTTATAAAGGCGAAACCGCCCGCGAGATAGTAGCCGAAATGAAAAGCGCCAACGGCATCATCAGCCTCGACGACCTGGCAGCTTATCAGGCCAAATGGCGCAAGCCCATCAGCGGACAATACAAGCAATACCGCATTTTGTCGATGCCCCCCCCATCCAGCGGCGGCGTAGCCCTTGTGCAAATGCTCGATATGCTGGAGCCCTACCCCATCGCCCAATGGGGCTTC